>JANMQE010000617.1:0-5858 GCA_031370195.1 Phyllobacteriaceae bacterium | reverse complement strand
GTTCGCCGCAGCCGACATCGAGCCGGTGATCGCCGCCGGGCAGCGCATCTTCGGCGAGAACCGCGTGCAGGAGGCCCAGCACAAGTGGCCGGGACTGCGCGCCACCGCTCCCGACATAGAGCTGCACCTCATCGGCCCGCTGCAGTCCAACAAGGCGGCAGAAGCCGTCGCGCTGTTTGATGTGATCCAGACAGTTGACCGCGAGAAGATCGCCATGGCGCTGGCGGCGGAAATGAAGAAGCAGGGGCGGGAGCCCAAGCTCTTTGTGCAGGTCAACACCGGCCTTGAAGTGCAGAAGGCCGGAATTGACCCGCGCGAGACGGTAGCCTTTATTCAGCGCTGCCGCGAAGTCCACGGCCTGAATATCGAAGGCCTGATGTGCATCCCGCCAGCGAATGAAAACCCCGGCCCGCATTTTGCGCTGCTGCGAAAACTGGCGCGGGAGTGTCGGGTGGAGAAGCTGTCAATGGGGATGTCCGGGGATTATGAAACGGCAATCGCATTTGGGGCAACGCATGTACGGGTGGGGAACGCGATTTTTGGGGTGCGGACATAGAATGGAATAGTTCAGGAAGAAGTTTCCGATTGCCGGAAATGGACAAAAAAGCTATTATAGCCACATTCGTATTCGGATAGATGTCATGAAGCTGATGAGTTCCAAAGAGATCAAGGACCGTTACGGCGAGTTTTCCGAAACGGCGCGCCGCGAGACTGTGGTTCACACCTCACACGGTCGGCCAACGCTGGTTACGATTTCGGTTGACCGCGCCAAAAGCATTCCTGAGCTCAACAGGGAGATTTCAGCGGCGGCCACCATCGACAAGACAGAAATGCTCGCGCGGCTTCGCAGTTTTGCGGGCATTGGCGTGGCGCTGGTTGGCAGCCAGTCAGCTGAAGACATGGATCAGCGCGGCCGTCAGTTCCGCGGAAACGATGAATAGGCTCGCGCCGGCACGGCAGCTCTATGTCGACGCCAATCTGATCATCTATTTTTTTGAGCGCGAGGATGATTTGCGTGACAGGGTTGCGCATCTTTTCAACCATGCTGTTCTTGCCGGAACGCCGATTGTCGTCAGCGAAATCGGCGTCGCAGAATGCCTGTACGGAGCTTTCCGCCTTCAAAGTGAGGCGCTTGAACAAAAGTATAGGGAGTTCTTCTATGATCTGCCATTGATCAGACTCCAGCCCGTGGACGGCGAAAGGCTCGTTATGGCAGCAGCGTTGGGTGCAAGCAAAGGTCTGAAGCTAGTGGATGCCGTGCACTTTGCGGCAGCCGTTGAAACCGGATGCGATGTGTTTGTAACAAATGACCGTCGCTTTCGGTCAAGTCACGGTGTGACGATTGTGCAGTTGGGCGATATCGATTTAGCGGTCGAAAATTGACTTGAAAAGCGCCCCGTCGCTTTGGCGCCGCCGATGACGTGCATGCGCCGCCAAGAAACAGTGCAGAATTCTTGTCAGGCAATCGGACGTGTGTGACCGCTGGCAACGAGGGCCGCCTGATTCCATAGCCCCGATTGCCGCCGCGCGTCCGTCCGGCTA
Organism: Phyllobacteriaceae bacterium; assembly: GCA_031370195.1. Taxonomy (GTDB): domain Bacteria; phylum Pseudomonadota; class Alphaproteobacteria; order Rhizobiales; family Rhizobiaceae; genus JANMEX01. Next base: position 4,316 of record JANMQE010000617.1, on the reverse strand, counting down.
GGATGTCTCCAAGAACAACGGGAAAGCGTGCAGTCGCTTCAATCATGACTTCCAAGACCGGTACGGACCTCATCAGCGGCATTTCTGCCACAAAAATTGCCAACTTCAAGTCGGAACAGGACAGCACCTATACCGCCAAACGCCCGACCAGCAGGGCGGCGCTGGCCACGGTGAAACCTGCATTCCTGTCCGGCGTGCCGATGCACTGGATGCTCGATTGGCCGATGCCGTTTCCAATGCTTGTAGACAACGCGTGGGACGCCTCGATACGGGACATTGACGGCAATGAGCTCGACGACTTCTGTCTCGGCGACACGGGCTCCATGTTCGGCCATTCGCCCAAGCCCGTCGCCAAGGCAATCCGCAAACAGGCGACACGCGGCTTGACCTATATGCTACCAACCGAAGATGCGCTGGCCGTCGGCGGGTTGCTGTCCGAGATGTTTGGCCAGTTCCGCTGGCAAATTGCCACCACGGCATCGGACGCCAACCGGTTTGCGTTGCGCGTTGCCCGTGCGGTGACGGGTCGCGCCAAGATACTGGTGTTTAACGGCTGCTACCACGGCGCGGTCGATGAGACCTGTGTGAAGCTGAAGGACGGCAAGACGGTGCAGAAGCCGGGTCTGGTTGGGCAGGCGGTTGATCTGACGCAAAACTCCGTTGTGGCGGAGTTCAATGATGCGGCAGGTCTTGAAAAGCTGCTGGCCAGAAAAGATATCGCCTGCCTCATCATGGAGCCGGTGTTGACCAACTCCTGCATGGTGCTGCCGCATCCAGGCTTTCTCAGCTCTGTACGCAAGCTGACGCGCGATGCCGGCACGCTGCTCTTGATAGACGAGACACATACGATCTCGACCGGACTTGGCGGTTACACAAGAACCCACAACCTGGAGCCGGACATATTCGTGCTCGGCAAGCCGGTGGCGGGCGGAGTTCCGGCGTCTGTGTGGGGTCTCAGCCAAGACTTAGCCGACCGGTTTGCCGTCTACAATTCTACGCGCGAGCCGGGATATTCCGGCATCGGCACGACATTGTCAGCCAACCCGTTGCAATTTGCCGCCATGCGAGCCTGTCTCTCACAGGTGATGACAAAGAAAAATTATGCCCATATGGAAAAACTGGCGGCGCGGCTGGAGAACGGCCTCGCCAAGGTGATTGAAGCGCGCAAACTACCTTGGCATGTCGCCCGGGTTGGTGCGCGCGTCGAATTCATCTGCGCACCCGGTCCCTTGAAAACAGGTGCAGAAGCCTACGCCGCGCACCGGCCTGAGCTTGAAGCGGCCATCCACATCGGCCTCCTTAACCGCGGCTCGCTGATTGCCCCTTTCCACAACATGATGCTGATTTCACCGGTGACGCGAAAACGGCAGATCGATCATCTGATTGACAATTTCGCCGCCGTCACCCTTGAACTCAATGCCTGAAAGACTTGAAATCATGATTTCCCCGTCCGGCTCCACGCCAGAAGAAGCCCGTGCATTCCTTGATGCGCACCCTGAAATCGAAGCCTTTGATATTGTCCTGACCGACGCCAATGGCATCGGCCGCGGCAAGATTATCCGCCGCCACGAACTGACGGCGCTGTATGAGAGCGGTCGTCATTTGCCGATCTCGATTCTCGGCCTCGACATCACCGGCGAGGATGTGCACGAGACCGGCCTGATCTGGGATTCCGGCGATGGCGACATGCGCGCCTGGCCGATCCCCGGCACCATCGCCCCGCTTCACGGCACCAACCCGCCGCGCGGCCAGCTGTTGATGTCAATGTTCCATCTCGAAGGCGCGCCGATGACTTCCGACCCGCGCCTTGCCTTGAAGCGGCAGGTCGATGAAATGGCTGCCGAAGGGCTCTATCCGGCAGGCGCGTTCGAGCTGGAATTCTTCCTTTTGTCCAAAGAACGCGACGCAAACGGCAAAGTCCAGCCCGCAGCCGCCGTGCTCGATGGCCGCAAGAGCGGCAAGACGGAAGTCTACTCTGTCGACCATCTGCTCGGCATGGAACCGCTGTTTGCTGACGTCTATGAAGCGGCGAAGAAGGAAGGTCTGCCAGCCGAAACGCTGATCTCGGAATACGCGCCCGGCCAATATGAGCTGACACTCAACTACCGGCGTGATGTACTGCAGGCAGCCGATGATCTGGTGCGGCTGAAGCGCATTGTGCGTGCGCAAGCCCGCCGCCACGGCATCACCGCCTGCTTTATGGCCAAGCCCATTGCCGATTATGCCGGTTCCGGCATGCATTTCCACGTCTCGCTGCGAGACAGGGCAGGCGTGAATGTCTTTACCGAAGAGGTGGAAGGGCAGTGGAAGCCGGAAATATTGCATGCGCTTGGCGGGATGATCGAGACGATGGCAGAGAGCATGTTGGTGTTCGCCCCGCATGCCAATTCCTGGCGGCGCTTTACATCGCAATCCTATGCGCCGGTGTCGCCCACTTGGGGTGTCAACAACCGCTCAGTCGCGCTTCGCATTCCGGCCGGTTCCAAGAAGGCGCGGCGCATTGAGCATCGCCCTTCAGGGGTTGACGCCAACCCCTATTTGGTCGCTGCGACAGTCTTGGCGGCGCTGCGCCATGGCTTGAAAAACAGGATTGATCCCGGTGCCGAGACCACCGGCAACGGCTACGAAAACAGCGCGAATAGTGATCGAATACCGCGCGATTGGCGCTCGGCCATTGCAGCGGCCAAGGGGTCAGATTTCCTGAAGTCGGCGCTCGGACCAGACCTTCACCACACCTTCGTGGCGATCAAGGAGTCAGAATATCTGCGTGTGGCAAGGACAATTGCGGACGTGGACTATCAGCTCTATTTGCACGAAGTGTGAGGTGTTCCTCCAGCCTTCCCCCTCGCGGGGCCAAAGGCCGGCGAGCCCCGTGGCTGACGCCGCATGGCGACGGTTGGGGTAATGGTGACGTCGCCGCGCTATGATTTCAGATGGAACCACATGCAGCGGCGGGATTTTGTGGCAAGACACAAGTCCTTGTTTGAAGATCAGGGAAACACCCATCGGGAGATGACGAAAATTTGGCGTGGTGCGTGACTCTCCCTCACCTGTCTTGCTGCGCAAGACTGTCCTCTCCCCGGCGGGGAGAGGGGAAAGCGTGGCGCTTCGTGTTGCTTCGCTGAACACAAACCAACATTACATGATTCCGATATCCAAGAGATCGGCGCGCCGCCGTTCGTTGGCAATTGCTTGGCTTTGAGCATCTCGACAGTTTGAAAATTATCAACAAAATCAGCGTCATCCGATCGCCCGCCTTGCGGGGGAGAAATCCGTGCAACGGGCAGGGGGCGAGCGTTGCTCTGGGTTGGGTGTTAGTCAGTTGTCGCGGCCAGCGGGTTTCGCCCCCTAGCCCGGTGTCAGCTCCCGTACCGCGCCTCCAGATGGGCGATGAAATGGTTGGCGTTCAGGGGTTCGCCGGTAGCGGTGGTTATGATTTCGGGGGTGGACTTGGTTGATGCGAGCGACCAGATGTTTTCGCTCCGCCATGAGTTGACGGTGTCGAAATTGCCGGTGGCGATTTCAGTGTTCGCATCCGGATGCGCCTTGATGATGGTGGCCCACTGCTGGGCGGCCAGCATGGCGCCGAGGGTGTAGGACGGGAAATAGCCGAAGGCACCGGCGGGCCAGTGGGCGTCTTGCATCGGGCCATCCTTCGGGTTGTCGATGGTGGACAGGCCCAGATACTCGCGCATCTTGGCGTCCCAAGCTTCCGGCAGATCGGCGACGTGGATGCGGCCGGCGAGGACGTCCTGTTCCAGTTCATAGCGCAGGATGACATGCAACGGGTAGGTGACCTCGTCGGCATCGACGCGGATCAGGCCGCGCTCGACATGGTGGACGTGGGGGAGGATATCATCGAGCGTCCAATCCTCGCCGAGCAATCTTTCGATATGCGGCAGGGCATATTGCCAGAAGGCCGGATTGCGGCCGATCTGCTTTTCGACGAACAGGCTCTGGCTTTCGTGGACCGTCATGCCACGGGCTTTGCCGGACGGCCAGTGCGACCAGTGCTTGGGCAGGTTCTGCTCGTAAAGACCGTGGCCGGTTTCGTGCAGGATGCCCATCAGCGCGGACAAAAAGTCATCGGCACGGTAGCGCGTGGTGAGGCGCACATCTGTCGGCTCGCCGCCGCAGAACGGGTGGTGCGAGACCGAAAGGCTGCCGTGTGTCATGTCGAAACCGACGGCCTGCATCATGGCAAGCCCGAGTGCGCGCTGCCTGTCGATCGGGTAACTGCCGGAGAGCGGCTTGACCGGGCGCCTGGCGTTGCGCTCCTGCTGCAGGGCGATGGCCTTGGGGGCGAAATCCTTGAG
>JANMQE010000569.1:0-4482 GCA_031370195.1 Phyllobacteriaceae bacterium | reverse complement strand
GCGGGTAGCGAACAGTGGGAGATTGAGCGCCGCGAATTTCTGTATCCGCTATTCGCTACTCCCTATTCGCTTTTCACGCCGCCTTCTTCGCCTTGCCCTTGTTCATTTTCTTTGACGCATCGAGAACAGCTTTGACGATGTTGTGGTAGCCGGTGCAGCGGCAGATGTTGCCTTCCAGCTCGGCACGCACCGTCGCTTCATCCAAACCGCCCGGGTGGCGGTTGATGATGTCAACCGAGGCCATGATCATGCCCGGCGTGCAGTATCCGCACTGCAAGCCATGATTCTCATGAAACGCCGTCTGAACCGCATGCAGCGTTGCGCCGTCTGCCAAGCCTTCAATCGTTGTCAGCGTTGACCCGTTTGCCTGCGCCGCAAGCATTGTACAGGATTTGACGGCAAGACCGTCTACATGGATGACGCACGCGCCACACTGCGACGTGTCGCAACCGACATGCGTGCCGGTCAGACCAAGGTTCTCGCGAATGAAGCTGACCAGAAGCGTGCGGTCCTCACATTCGCCCGAAAGTTTTCGACCATTCACGGTCATTTCAATTTTGGACATTCATGTTCCTCCTCAAAAACACAGTCTTGCAATTCTCGTTTCAGGCGACGGGTGCACCGGCAATCTGAACAAACTTGCCGAAAAACTGGTCTGCCAATTTTTTTGATGTCGACGAAATAAGTCTCGAACCAAGCTGGGCGATCTTGCCTCCCACATCAGCTGTCACATCATAACTCAACGTAGTTGAGCCGCCGTTTTCGGCAAGGTGCACTTTGGCCGAACCCTTGGCAAAGCCAACCACCCCGCCCTTGCCTTCGCCAGTGATGGTGTAGCTTTCTGGAACAACCTTGTCGGACAGCGTTACTTCGCCGGAAAACCGCGCCTTGATCGGTCCGATTTTCAGCACCACAGTGGCAGCGAACGCGTCATCGCCATCAGCCGTGAGGTCTTCACAGCCGGGGATGCATTCTTTCAGCACAGCCGGATCATTCAACAGCACCCAAACGCGTTCGCGCGATGCCGAGATTGCATATTCGCCACTCAGTTCCAAGCAACTCTCCTCCACACTGCCTAACGTGATGAATGCACAAGAGTTTTGAACGACCTATAGTACTTTCGGTCGTAACCAGCACTGTGGCAAGAGAGAAACACAAAAAATACAAGGGATTTTCCGGTCTGGACAAAAATTGCGCCATGCGTCATCAGCACCTCGCGAGCCAAGCTACAGGAGCTGCATGAAACCGCCACTGACCCTTGACCAACTGCGCGCTGCCGTCGGCACTCAAATTGGACTGTCCGAATGGCGTACCGTATCGCAGGAGATGATCGACCGCTTTGCCGATGCGACGGACGACCACCAGTTTATCCACATCGATCCCGCGCGGGCCAAGGCCGAAACACCGTTCGGCGGCACGATTGCGCACGGCTTTCTCACATTGTCATTGTTATCGACCTTGGCTTGGGAAGCATTGCCGGGCATCGTCGGTGCGACCATGGGCATCAACTATGGTTTCGACAAAGTGAGGTTTCTGATCGCCGTGAAAGCCGGCTCGCGCGTCCGCGCCCGCTTCACACTGACCAACTCCGACATCCGCAAGTCAGGCCGCGTCTTGAACACGTACGACGTGGCACTCGAGATTGACGGCAATATCAGCCCGGCATTGAAGGCGACATGGCTGACAATGGCGATGGTGGAGATGGCGGAGACTTAGGGGCAGTCTGGCAGGCTTTGATCGCTGATTGCACGTCGCAGCAATGGCCATCTTGATCGACGCAGTGCCGGTTCAAGGCTCTCGTCGCTGGACATGCATCATGTGCGGCAATTCACGGTGACATAAACCGATCATCACCGATTGTTTTTGTCTGTATCAAAAAATGTTGCGACAAAAATTTGCGCTTTTATAAACTCAAAATAGTCGTCTTTTCAGAATTTCGCAGCAATTTTTGTATTTTTTTTGATAAACCAAAAAGGCAATTTGATCATGTCATTTAAGGACAGTTTCTACAAATATTGTTTCAAATACTTTATCGGAATTATGGTTCTTGCTTTCATTTTGGCGTTTTCATTTGCTTGCACATCTCGAGATGATGTCCTGCCACGCGAGCTTTTACTAACTGCACCAAGTTATTCCAAAGAAGTGAGCCATTTCGCCGGTCCCGGCGGCATCAATCATTCGTTCAAGGTTTTCAATCTGCGCCCTGAAGTCGTCCAAGAGATAAATGAAAACGGCCTTTCGTTTTTGAACACCATGCCGTCAGCAATCAACCATCCATTTGAAGCCAAACGGAAATCATACAAGTCAGGGCCCTATCGGGCGTCGTTCCCGAAATGGAGCGCGCTTCCAATTCGCAAAGACGACCGGTGGAAACGCCGCTCCGACAGCGTTGACAGCGGGGACCAGCCGACAGCTGCGGAATTCTTCGGTGATGTCACAAGGAACCGCGAATTCACAAACACGATTGACGCAAAAAACCTGGAACTGTTTCACAGCATCATTCGCAGCGGCAAAGGATATTACGCCTACGGTGGCTATCGCGACATCTGCGTCCTGATCATTTCACCGGAAAACGGTCTGGCATATTACCTGTTCCGGGATTGACAGTGCATCGGCTGGACCTTGGAACCCGGTTTGCAGAAAGCGCCTGATAAAGGCACCATGCGTCTTGGCACAATGCGGAGTGAGCCGTTACCCCCGTCTGAACGGCATCACAATCAGACTGATAAGGCCGAGCGCTGCGGGATCGCGGTATTGATGTAACCCGATGTCGACACCCAGCTGGCCCTTGACCGGATCGCGCCGCATCGTGCCGCACAGCCGGTCCCAGACGGAAAGGAAGTTGCCGTAGTTCGAATTCGTCTCTTCGGGGATCACCGAATGGTGCACGCGGTGCATGTCCGGCGTGCAAAACAGCCAGCGAAGTTTGTGGTCAATGGATGGCGGCATGCGGATGTTGCCATGCGTATAAACAGCAGCGGCGTTGAGCACCGCCTCATAGACCACCACCACCCACGGGTCGGCACCGATGGCCAAAATGATGGCTGACTTGTAAATCAGCGAGATGATGATCTCAAGCGGATGGAAGCGCGTACCCGTTGTCGAATCCACATCAAGATCAGCATGATGCACCTGATGAAGCCGCCAAAAGGCCGGCAGCGCATGGCTCAAAACGTGCTGGAGATAAATGGCAAAATCGAGGATCAGAAACGCCGCCAGCCCTTCAAGCCACACCGGCCAGTCAAGCGCATGAAACAGCCCCCAGCCGTGACCTTGCGCATAAACCGCGCTCGCATACGCCGCCGCCCCGACAGTCAGCCGCACCGCAATCACGTCGATGATCAAAATGCCGATGTTGGTCTTCCAGCGCTCCGCCCGCGTCTGCACACGCGCATGCTGAGGAAACCGCCACTCAGCCGCCGCCACGAGGGCGAACACGGCGAGGAAAATGGAGAGGCGGATGGTTTCGGTGGACATGAATTACCTTGAGGGTGTTATCACCCAAAAAAGTAGATAGCACATCGCATTTGGATCAGTAGGTGCGTTCGATCAAAACGTTGTTACGCTATTGAATCGCGTCCCGCCTCGCTCAGAAACGTGAACACATAATCCGAAAAGCTCCGCCAGCATTCCACGCGGAATGACTGCGCACCAGCACGGTGAATGATCACTTCCGATTTGCCAATCAGCGTTCGCGAGACCGCGCCGACCGGAAACGCCTTGTCGGTCAGGTTCTGCGGGCAGCCTGCCGAGAGCGTGGCTTCAGAATTCAAGCCCGAAACCATGATGGCCGTGTTGCGCTCGGAAACATCGGTCGCCGAATGCAAAACTTTCGCCTTGGCACATTCTGCAACGAGGTTCTTCCCCGCTTCGTCGATAACAAGCCATTCGTCCGGCCCCAGCCAGAAAGCAGTGCAAGAGCCCTTGAAGGCACTGGCTTTCGGCTTCACAGGCAGATCGACGCCGAGCGCTTTCGACAACGCCGCGACTGCATCCGGCCGCGCGCGCAACGACAGGCGCGATGCGGCGGGCATCGGCGTCAACGAAACGTTGGCATATGCGGCAACGCGTCCGTCGAGTGGTCCACGGGCAGTCAGTGCAAGATCAGACATTGATCCGCCCTCCTTCTTCATCAAAGAACACAGGCTTGCAGATTTCCGCTTCGATCACGCGGTCCGGCATCGGCACGAAAATCGTTTCGCCCATCTTGTCAAACCCGCCTTCGACCAGACCCATGGCAATCGACCGGCCGCAATTCTCCGACCAGTAGGACGACGTCACATGCCCGACCATTTTCATCGGAATGGCTTGCTTGGGATCAAGTACGATCTGCGCGCCTTCCTCCAGCACCGACTTCGGGTCCTTCGTCTTGAGCCCAACCAACTGCTTGCGACCCGGCGCGACAAGATCGACGCGCTTCAACCCGCGAATACCGACGAAATCCGGCTTCGACTTGGCAATCGCCCATGACAGACCCGCATC
>JANMQE010000543.1:0-7674 GCA_031370195.1 Phyllobacteriaceae bacterium | reverse complement strand
CCGCACGCGGGGCGAGGTTAAAGCCGCCGTGGTTGGTTTAACCTCGCCCCTTTGGGGAGAGGTGTCGGCGAAGCCGACGGAGAGGGGACTGCTGCCGCGATCGACACCATGCAGCATCGCAAACATCACCGCGACGATCTTGCGGAGTGCTTCTGTGTTGCGGGTGATTGCGAGGGGCCAGTCCAAGGTTTCGTTGTCTCCGTTGTTGAACAAAACATGAACATAAATTTTATGCAGAATCAAGTTCTATTTTGCATTCTGTGTCTTTTGACTCATGCTGAAGCCTTTGCGCGAGGCGCCCCCCTCTGTCCTGTCGGACATCTCCCCCGCGAGGGGGGAGATCGGTAAACCGGGACCTGTTTGCTTTGTTGTCGTCGGGCAGTATGCAATCCCCTGTCAAAACCGCGTCCAGCGCGCCTTTTTTTGTGATACGCCTGCGGGTAAATTTTCTCGACGCCTGATTACTCCTCGCATTCCCGCATCAAGTCTGCGAGACGCATCATGAGATTGGCTGTAGCGTCGCGGAACAGGAATTTGCCAAATGATACTCAAAAGGCTTGATGGCGATTATGCGATTGCGCGGCTTGATGCTGGGGCGGCTTTTCCTGTTTGGGCTGATGGCTCGGGCTTTGTTTCAATCAGCCGGACTGATGATGAACTGTCGATTGTGTGTTTGCAAAGCCGCATTCCGGAGCCTGTCAAACAGGATCGCGATTGGACGTGTTTCAAATTTCAGGGGCCGTTTGCATTTGACGAGACCGGCGTTGTGCTGTCGGTGATCAAGCCGCTGTCCGAAAACAAGATCGGTATTTTCGTGGTGTCAACATTCGACGGCGATCACCTATTGGTCAAGACAGTGGACGCCGCGGCCTCCATTTCGCATCTGACTGCAGTTGGTCATACTATCACTTGAACGTCTTGCTCATGTGGACCGTTATGCCGCCCATGAACGGGACTTTGCGGTCGACCACAAAGCCTGTCTTTTCATACAATTGGATGTTGCTCGCAAATGCAGCATTGGTGAGAAGACGAAGGTCACGCAAGCCTTCATCCAGTGCCAACTGTTCGGCTTTTGCGATCAGTGCCTTGCCATAACCATTGCGCTGTTCGTTTGGACTGACAGCGATGTTTTCGATCCAGAGATGATCATCTTTCGCCGCAGTTTCGATCAGGCCGACGACTTTTCCGCCAGCTTCCAGCAAATCGAAGCGGTGGGTTTTTATCGTTTGGCTGTAGTTTGCGACCATGGGCAGCGGCTTGCGGTTGATGAGCGGGACCCATTTTGCATAGGCGGCCATGACGATCTGGCTGATGGTTTCGACGTCGCTTGGTCCGGCAATCCGGAAAGTAATATCCAGCATCGCGCAATCTCCAAAGGGTGAAGTGTGGCGAGCAGAAACGCGATTGCCCTGAATTTTGGTATGATTTGTGCGCGTGCTTGCGGCGTTGAAGCATAAAACTTCGCTGGTGAAAAGAGCCGGCTGATGGCCAGCGCGAGTTCCGGCAGATGAGCCATACATCAAAAGCCCAGACTGCAGGATTCTTCTTGATTGATCGGTCAGTCAATAATAATTGATATGCCTTCAAGGGGTGCGTTTGATGCCGAAAGTTGGAATGGAGCCGATACGGCGGCGGGCACTGATTGATGCGGCGGTTGCTGCCATTGGAGACCGTGGCACGCTGGATGTGACGGTTTCGGACATTGCCGGGCGAGCGGGTGTTTCGAGCGCGCTGGCACATCATTATTTCGGCAACAAGGAACGGCTGCTGGAGGCCACGATGCGCTCGCTGCTGACTGAATTGGCGCAGGATTTGCGGGCGCGCATTCATGCTGCAATGACGCCGCTTGAGCGACTTTCGGCGCTGATTGATGTCAATTTTTCCGACACGCAGTTCGCGTCCGGCACGGTTTCGGCATGGCTTTCGTTTTACATGGAGGCGCAGCGATCAGCGGCGATGCGGCATTTGCTGTCGGTTTATTCGCGGCGATTGCACTCGAACCTGATGTTTGATCTTTCCAAGCTGACGCAGCGCGATGAGGCCGAGCGGATTTCAGAGGGCATCGCGGCGCTGATTGACGGGCTTTATATCCGCCGTGCGCTGAAACAAAGCGGGCCGGAGCGGAACAGCGCGGTGGCGCTGATCCACGATTATCTTCATACAATGCTGGCGCGGGGACGGGCATGAAGACCGCGCGGCCAAACATTCTGATCATCATGACCGACCAGTTCAACGGGACGCTCTATCCTGATGGCCCGGCTGATTTTCTGCATGCTCCGCACCTGAGAGCGCTGGCCAAGCGCTCGGTGCGGTTTGCAAATACCTATACGGGTTCGCCGTTGTGCGCCCCTGCCCGCGCGTCGTTCATGAGCGGGCAATTGTCATCGCGCACGGGTGTTTATGACAATGCCGCCGAATTCCGCTCGGACATTCCGACCTATGCGCACCATCTGCGCCGCGCGGGCTATGAGACGGCGCTTTCGGGCAAGATGCATTTTGTCGGGCCGGACCAGATGCACGGGTTTGAGGAGCGGCTGACGACCGACATTTACCCCGCCGATTTCGGCTGGACGCCGGACTATCGCAAGCCCGGTGAGCGCATCGACTGGTGGTATCACAATCTGGGTTCAGTGACCGGCGCGGGCGTGGCCGAGATTTCCAACCAGATGGAATACGACGACGAAGTGGCGTTTTTTGCCAACCAGAAGCTCTATCAGTATTCTCGCGTTTCGACCGATGCGGGCCGGCGACCATGGTGTCTGACGGTGTCGTTCACGCATCCGCATGACCCTTATGTGGCGCGGCGGAAATATTGGGCCCTTTATGAGGATTGCGCATACTTGGAGCCAGCTGTCGGCGAGATGGCTTTTGAGGATCAAGACCCGCACTCGCAGCGGCTGATCAAGGCTTGCGACCACGAGAGCTTTGACATCAAGCGCAGCGATTTGCGGCGGGCGCGGCAGGGCTATTTCGCCAATATTTCGTTCATGGATGAGAAAGTGGGCGAGCTGATCGAGACGCTGCGCGTGACGCGGATGCTGGATGACACGATCATCGTGTTCACCTCGGATCACGGCGACATGCTGGGGGAGCGCGGTCTCTGGTTCAAGATGAGCTTTTTTGAAGGATCAGCGCGCGTGCCGCTGACGATTGCCGGGCCAGGCATTCAGCCGCGGCTGGTGACTGCGCCGGTTTCGACGCTGGATGTCAATCCGACGTTGGCGGACCTGGCGGGCATCGACATTGGCGAGATTGCGCCGTGGACTGATGGGACCAGCCTTTTGCCGCTGATGAAGGGCGGGGAACGGAAAGCGCCGGTGTTGATGGAATATGCGGCGGAGGGAAGCCAAGCGCCGCTGGTATGCATCCGCGAGGGCGATTTCAAGTTTGTGCACTGTGAGCTTGATCCGCCGATGCTGTTTAACGTGAAGGAGGATCCGCAGGAACTCAATAATCTGGCGGCTGATCCGGCGCATGCGGGGCTGGTGGCGACGTGGATGGAGCGGGTGCGGGCGCGGTGGTATTTGCAGGCATTTGACTCCGACGTGCGCCAGAGCCAGGCGCGGCGCCGGGTGGTTTATGAGGCGCTGCGCAACGGGGCTTATTTCCCGTGGGATTACCAGCCGCTGCAAAAAGCCAGCGAGCGCTACATGCGCAACCACGTGGATTTGAACGTACTGGAAGAAAGCAAGCGCTTTCCGAGGGGCGAGTGATGATCACGGTTTACGGGCGCAACACATCAGTGAATGTGCAGGCTGTGATGTGGTGCATCGCAGAGCTTGGCCTTGAGCACGAGCGGCTGGATTTTGGCGGGGCGTTCGGCAAGACGGATACGCCGGAATACCGTGCGATGAACCCGAACGGGCTGGTGCCGACCATCAAGGATGGCGGCACGGTGGTTTGGGAGAGCGCGGCGATTGTGCGGTATCTCGCATGCAAATATGGCGACGAGCATTTCTGGCCGCGCGATCCGGGGGAGCGGGCGCGGCTCGACATGTGGGCGGAGTGGATGAAGACGACGATTTATCCTGACTTTATCTCAACGGTATTCCTTCAGTTGGTGCGAACGGCAAAGGCCGTGCGGAACAACGCGGCTGTGGCGGCAGCGGAAGCGCGGCTGATGAAAGCGATGCCGCTGTTTGGCGCCCGGATCGGCAAGGGACCATGGCTGAACGGCGCGCATTTCTCGTTCGCGGACATTGCCTGCGGGGTGACGCTGCACCGCTATTTCACGCTGGAGCATGACCGGCCGGATGTGCCGGATGTGCGGGCCTATTACGAGCGGCTGATGGCGCGGCCGGCATATGCGAACCATGTCGCGGTTTCGTTTGAACCTCTGCGGCATCCGGAGGCCTGACGATGACATCGGGAAAGCACTTTTCAACACAGCCCGTTTTGCTTGAGGCCGATTTCGTGATCATCGGGTCCGGCTCGGCGGGCGCGGCGCTGGCTTACCGGTTGTCCGAAGATGGCAAGCACACTGTGGCGGTGATCGAATTCGGCGGGACGGATTTCGGGCCGTTCATCCAGATGCCGTCGGCGCTGTCGATCCCGATGAACACAAAGACTTACGACTGGGGGTTCCGCACCGAGCCGGAACCGCAGCTGAACAACCGCCGTCTGGCGACGCCGCGCGGCAAGGTGGTTGGCGGGTCGTCGTCGATCAACGGCATGGTCTATGTGCGCGGTCATGCGCGGGATTTTGACCATTGGGATGAGCACGGCGCGACCGGCTGGAGTTACGCCGACGTGCTTCCGTATTTCATGCGGCAGGAGAATGTGACGGGCGGCGAGGATGGTGTTCGCGGGCGTTCAGGGCCGCTCTACGTTCAGCGCGGCAAGATGGCGAACCCGCTGTATCGGGCGTTTATCGAGGCCGGGAATCAAGCAGGGTTTGAACTGACGGAAGACTATAATGGCCTGAAGCAGGAGGGCTTCGCCGCGATGGAGCAGACCATCCATGATGGTGTACGCTGGTCTACTGCCAACGCTTATTTGAAGCCGGCGCTCAAGCGGGAAAACGTTAATCTCATCAACGGCTTTGCGCGCAAGATTGTGATCGAGAATCAACGGGCGACTGGTGTTGAAGTCGAGGCTGGTGGACAGGTGCAGGTGGTGCGGGCGCGGCGCGAGGTGATTGTTGCTGCGTCGTCAATCAACTCGCCGAAGCTGCTGATGCTATCGGGCATCGGACCGGCGGCGGAGTTGAAGTCGCTGGGCATAGAAGTTGTTGCGGACCGGCCGGGCGTGGGCAAGAATTTGCAGGACCATCTGGAGGTCTACATCCAGCAGGAATGCACGCAGCCGATCACCATCAACTCGAAGCTCAACTGGTTTTCAAAGGGGCTGATCGGGGCGGAGTGGCTGTTCTTCAAGAGCGGGCTCGGCGCGACCAACCACTTCGAGGCGTGCGGTTTTGTGCGCTCGGCAGCGGGGATCGACTATCCGGACATCCAGTTTCATTTCGTGCCGGCAGCAGTGCGCTATGACGGCAAGGCGGCGGTGAAGGGGCACGGGTTCCAGGCGCATGTCGGGCCGATGCGCTCGAAATCGCGCGGGGAAATCACTCTGAAGTCTGCCGATCCGAACGACAAGCCCCGCATCTTTTTCAATTACATGAGCCATGAAGATGACTGGAAGGAATTCCGCCACGGTGTGCGGCTGACGCGCGAGATTTTTGCGCAAAAGGCGTTTGATCCGTATCGCGGCAGGGAAATCCAGCCGGGCAGCCATGTGCTGAGCGACGATGGGATTGATGAGTTTTTGCGCGAGCACATTGAAAGCGCCTATCATCCGTGCGGAACGTGTCGCATGGGCGCTAGCGGGGATCGCGATGCGGTGGTGGATTCACAGACGCGGGTGATCGGTGTTGACGGGCTTCGGGTCGCAGACTCATCGATCTTCCCGCGCGTGACCAACGGCAATCTGAATGCGCCGTCGATCATGACCGGCGAAAAGGCCGCCGACCATATTCTGGGCAAGGACCCCCTGCCCCGCTCCAATCTCGAGCCGTGGATCAATCCGCGGTGGGAAGTTTCAGACCGTTGAGGAATTAGACATGCGCGCACAACCCAAAGGCTCACATTATATCAACGGCAAATTCACCGACGACGCTTCAGGGGCGGTGCTGGACAGCGTCTATCCTGCAACGGGCGAAGTGATCGCGCGGCTGCATGAGGCAACGCAAAGCGTGATCGACAGCGCGGTTGCGGCAGCGCAGGCGGCGCAGCCTCAATGGGCGGCTCTGAAGCCTGTCGAGCGCGGGCGGATTTTGCGGCGGGCGGCGGATATTCTGCGGCGCGACAACCGGCGAATCTCTGAAATCGAGACACTTGATACCGGCAAGGCCATTCAGGAAACAACGGTGGCGGACCCGGCATCTGCTGCGGACACGCTGGAATTCATGGGCGGGGCGATTGCTGCGTTCAACGGCGAGATGATTGATCTTGGCGGGCCGTTTGCCTATACGCGGCGCGAGGCTATTGGCGTGTGCGGCGCGATTGGCGCGTGGAACTATCCGATCCAGGGCGCGGCCTGGAAATCGGCTCCGGCGCTGGCGACGGGCAATGCGATCATCTTCAAGCCATCGGAAAACACGCCGCTTTCGGCTTTGGCGCTTGCCGAGGCTTATGAGGAAGCAGGCCTGCCTGCGGGTCTTTATCAGGTCGTGCAGGGGCGCGGGGCAGTCGGGTCGATGATCGTCAATCATCCGGGAATCGACAAGATTTCGCTGACCGGCTCTGTGCCGACCGGCATGAAAGTGATGGCGGCTGCCGGCGGGCAGATGAAGCATGCGACCATGGAGCTGGGCGGCAAGTCGCCGCTGGTGATCTTTGACGATGCCGATCTTGAAAACGCTGTCGGCGGCGCGATGTTGGCGAATTTTTATTCGACCGGACAGGTGTGCTCGAATGGCACGCGCGTTTATGTGCAGCGCAAGTTTCACGACCGGTTTGTCGAACGGCTTATCGAACGCACCAAGGCGATCAGGATCGGCGACCCGATGGACCCGGAGACGCAAATGGGTCCGATGGTCAGCCTTGCCCAGCGCGACAAGGTGAAGGGCTACATCGACATCGGCAAGGCGGAGGGCGCGACGCTGGCGCATGGCGGCGGCATTCCGGTAATGCAGGGATTTGAGGGCGGCGCCTGGATTGAGCCGACGGTGTTTACCGGCGTCACGGATCACATGCGGATTGCCCGCGAGGAAATTTTCGGGCCGGTGATGGCGGTGTTTTCGTTTGATGACGAGGACGAGGCTGTTGCGCGGGCAAATGACACAGAGTTCGGCCTGTCAGCCGGTGTGTTCACCCGCGACCTGGCGCGGGCGCACCGAGTGATCGGCCAAATCAAGGCGGGATCGTGCTGGATCAACAACTACAATCTGGCCCCGTCAGAGATCGCCTTCGGCGGCTTCCGGAAATCGGGTATCGGACGCGAGAATTCAATCGAGGCGCTGCGGCATTACAGCCAGGTCAAGACGGTCTATGTCGAGACGGGGGATGTGGCGAGCCCCTATTGAGTGGCGTTCGCACAAGGACTTGCGCACTATAGCATTATGACTTTAGCTGGAACCACACTCAGCGGGTGCTTTTACGTCAATATTGGCGAAAAGCCCCTTGAGCGCATTTCAATGCGTCCGGCGGGCCTTGCATTTTTCATACTTGGGTTTTG
>JANMQE010000515.1:0-4573 GCA_031370195.1 Phyllobacteriaceae bacterium | reverse complement strand
GCGTCCATCCTTGCTGCTTAATCCGTTAGCTGAGCGCCATCATCAGGTGTGAACGAAGGCGCATGTTTGCTGCGTCCTGTGGCGTATCTTCAATTGCTTCCCAGACATCGTTGACTTCTGTAGTCTTCATCTTTTCAATCTTCCAGCTTGGCAACCGTATTGAGCACGCTAATCCGTATGGAACACATTCTCCATGCTCGCCCACCATTCGCCGGGCTTTCGGGTCTCGAACGGCGTTTGCATCGGATCGGTGATTTTCCACCAGTCCAGCATTTCCGGAATCAACTTCATCTTCGCCATGTCGGCCGCAAAGTCGGTGCCGTGATATTCCCAATAGGCGAACATCAGGTTTTCCGGCTCCTTGAGAAAGATTGTGTAGTTGCGGATGTTGGAATCCGCGATCCCCTTCAGCGCCGCCGGCCAAACTTCGCGATGAATGCGCTTGTATTCATCGATAATGTAACCCTTCAGATGAATGACGTGACCCATGCGTTCCATTGCGATCCTCCCGGATGTTCAGGCCTTCTTCTTCGCCTTGAGTTTCTGCTCCAGCGTGGCGAAGGCTTTCTGATAAACGTTGGTTTCCGTGCGCGGGATGAGAACCAAATCCTCCTGGCTGCTCGCCACCCAGTCTCCGGTCCAAACCCCGAATGTCGAATTGTCCGCCGTCACCGGCCACAGGCGCGGGCCGGAGACATAGTTCATCCACGGGATTTCCGACTTGGTGATGCGGTAGAGGAAGGATCGTGTCTGGTCGCATAGGGACAGCAACTCCTCATTGAGGTGGCCGTCTCCAAAATAGAAGCCGCGCACGCCCGACACCTTGTCGGAGCGAACCTTCCCGAGCATTTTCATTTTGGTGATTTCATCATGCCAGCCGCCCATTCCAGCAAAGTCGCGCATGATTTTCCAGACATCGGCAACAGGTGCCTTGATGACACGCGAGGTCCAGACCTTGTTGGGCGCCCAAGCCTTCCAGCGCTCGGCGCCATCAGGTTTTGCCGGTTTCTCGCGTTTGATCTTTTCGCTCAGCGCCTTCCAGCCTGCGGCGAAGACATCGCGCGAGATGATCTCGACATATTTGCCTTCATCGCCCGGAGCTTCGTCGAACACGGCTTCCCATTCGGCAAATGTCTGGTCCGTATGCGTCACCGGCATCAGCCGGACCGTGGCGATATAGTTTTTGACTGGAAACGCCGGCTTTTCGAAATTGTAAGCGAAGGTGTGGTTGGCATCGTCCAAAGTCAAAAGCCGCTCGCGGATGTGGCCGCCGTCCTTGGTGTGGAACGAGCGCACGCACCCGACCACATCCGCATCCAGCCCGCCCTCTATCTTGGAATCGGCGATGATCGGCACCCAGTCTGGCAGGCCGTTGAAATTGCGGATCAGGCTCCAGACTGTTTCGATGGGAGCCTTGATGATGGCGCTGGCATAAGCGCGTGCCATGATGGTGTTCTCCTAGAACGATATGGATTTGAACGATTTGGTTTGCGCCGTCAGGGCGATTTCCGTCGGCAGCCTCTCCATCGAGCTTGCGCCGTAAAAGCCGTTCACATGCTGAGAATTCTTGAGGACGTATTCGGCATCAGACGGCGAGGAGATCGGTCCGCCGTGGCAGATTACCATGATATCCTTGCGAACTGTCATGGCCGCTTCCGCCCACTCGTCAATGATCGCCGGGCATTGCTCCAACTTGACCGCCGTCTCCGCGCCAATGGTGCCGCCGGTGGTCAGGCCCATGTGCGGTACAATGATATCCGCCCCTGCCTTCGTCATCGCTACAGCTTCGTCCGCCGAAAAGACATAAGGCGTCGTCAGCATGTCGCGCTGATGCGCCTTGGCAATCATGTCCACTTCAAGCCCGTATCCCATGCCCGTTTCTTCAAGATTACGCCGCATGATGCCGTCGAACAGGCCGACCGTCGGAAAATTCTGCACCCCGGAAAAACCCATTTGCTTGAGCCGGTCGAGAAGATCATCCATCAGCGCAAACGGATCAGTTCCATTTACCCCTGCCAGCACTGGTGTGTGCTTCACCACCGGCAGCACCTCACGCGCCATTTCCTGCACGATGTCGTTGGCGTTGCCGTAAGCCATCAGGCCAGCCAGCGAGCCGCGCCCGGCCATGCGGTAGCGGCCAGAATTGTAGATGACGATCAGATCAATGCCGCCCGCCTCTTCGCACTTGGCAGATAGCCCCGTGCCCGCCCCGCCGCCTATGATTGGCTGGCGGCGCTTTATCATTTCGCGGAACTTTTCGAGGATCGCAGATCGTTCAATTCTGGCCATGCTTGCTCACGCTATTTCCCTGAATGCCTTGACTGCCGCGGCAGCGAATTGCGGGCTGTTGATGTCGTCGTCGATCTCGATCAATTGCCTGTTGGCTGAACGTTTCCAGCCTGAGCGGATGCCGTCGAACAGGGCCTCGTCCGCTTGCGGATCGTGAAACGGCATGCCTTGAACGTCAATCGCCGAAACCCCGCGCAGCGGCAGCAGGAACCGCACCGGCCCCTCCATCTGGTTCAATCGATCGACGATCCATGCACCGATGGCTGCGTTCTCTTCCGGCGTTGTGCGCATTAGCGTCACTGTCGCATTATGAACGTGGAACTTTCGATTAGCGTATCTTTCAGGGACCGTTTCGCGTGCGCCGAAATTGACCATATCGACAGCTCCGACGGATCCGACATAGGGAATTTTGGTTCGGATCACTGCGCCGAAGCGGTCGTCGGTGCAGGGCAGTATGCCGCCGAACAGATGATCCGCGACTTCCGTGGTAGTGACGTCAATGGCAGCGGACAGATAGCCCGAATCAATCAGCTTCTCCATGCATTGCCCGCCCGTCCCGGTGGCATGGAAAACGAAACACTCGCACGTCTCATCCAGCATCTGGCGGACTTGGCTGATACAGGCAGTCGTAACGCCGAACATGGTCAAGCCGACCGGCATTTTGCCGTCGCTGACATTTGGCAGGGGATTCAGAACCATCCCCGCAATCGCGTGCGCGGCATTGCCGATCACCTTGCGCGAAATGGCGTTGAGCCCGGCAACATCGCTGACAGAATGCATCATGGTGATATCGGACGGGCCTACAAACGGCGCGACATTGCCTGATGCAAGCGTCGAGACCATCAGCTTGGGGATGCCAATCGGCAACACGCGCATCGCGGCGGTGACAATGGTTGAGTTGCCGGATCCGCCCATCCCCAACATACCCGCCACGTCATGGCGCGACAGGATGAAGTTGGTGAGTGCCTCGGCCATCGCGGTTACGGCAATGCCCCGGTCGGTCAGTCCCAGCACAGCCTTCTCGCCGCCGGGATGCCATCTTGCAACCTCTGCGGCGCTGACATCGCAGTCAAACACGCCAGGTCCGGTCGAGACGTCGACCAGTATCGCCCGCGCCCCGGCCTTGTCGATCAGATCTGCGGCGTAGTGAAGTTCCGGCCCCTTCGTGTCGCATGTGCCGACGACGTAGATGCGCGGAAACACACTCATTTTGCGTTCGCCCAGCCCGTCTGCATGTGCTTGAGACCTTCGCGGTAAACGCTTTCGCGCGTCGGGAAAAAGTCGCGCCACACCCGCGTTGCGGCCGCAAGCTCCGGCATCGCCCTGCCAAAGGCTTCAATGGTGATCCAGTCGTCGTATTTGGCTTTGCGCAGCGCCTTGTAGGTCGCCTCCCAAGGCACATGTCCCTTGCCCGGCGTGCCGCGATCATTCTCCGAGATATGCACATGGATCATGTGCTTCTTGATCGTCTTGATCGCCTTGACCGGGTCCTTCTCCTCGATGTTGGCGTGGAACGTATCGTACATCGCCTTCACCGCCGGATGATCGACCTCGTCGAGATAGTCGGCCAACTGTTGCATGGTGTTGAGGAAGTAACACTCAAAGCGGTTCAGTGCTTCCAACGCAAATCGCACTTTCTTCGTCGCCGCATGGTCGCCGACTTTTCGGTGAAATGAGATGGCGTGCTTGCGCTCACCCATCGTTGCACCGTTGCCGGTGAAATATCCAAGCTCGGAATGCATGGGGCCAGCAAGGATATTGGCACCCAGCGCCGCCGTGCAATCAATCGCCCACTTGGCATAGTCAACACCGGCCTGCCGTTCCGCCTTGTCCGGTGATAGCGGGTTCTTGCCTGACGGACCGATGACGCTCACCACGCTGCGCTCAAGGCCAAGCCGGTCAAGTTCCGCACCCAGCATCGCATAATGGTCTGGCGTGCCTTCAAAAATCGGGATTTCCACTGTGTCATAGCCGGTCTTTTTCAAATCTTTCAAGATCGGGAAGTGCTCGGCAGTCACATGTGGCGTCCAGAGCAAAAGATTGATTCCGGTTTTCATGATTTACGCTCCAAGGAGTTCAGTTTCAAAATTCACTGTCCCAATTCCAGATTTCAATAGGTCGCCCGGCCTCCCGATACGTCGAACACCGCGCCGGTCGAAAACGAGCATTCCTCGCTCGCTAGCCAGCAGACAAGATTTGCCACTTCATCGACAGTGCCGAAGCGCCCACGTGGAATTTTGGACAACATGAAATCAATATGGCTCTGCGGCATCTGGTCAAAGAT
>JANMQE010000473.1:0-2338 GCA_031370195.1 Phyllobacteriaceae bacterium | reverse complement strand
CTGGCGCAAAGCGTCGTCAACATTTTCCGGATAGTTGGAGAACATGCCGAATGTGGCGTTGCCGCGCACGACGGTCTGCGCACCAGCAAACGCATCCATCAACACGCCGGTGATTTCCTGCTGGCCCGCCGACGCCCGGTCGTCCGAGCGTTTGGCTGCCACTTGGTCGATGTCATCAACCGTGCCGAAGGCGATCACTTTTGGATTGATGATATTCTCGACAAACTGGCGGCAGTTCTGGCCGGACTTGCCCTGATAGGACGAAATCTGATCGACGCCGAAATTCTCGTAATGGAATGGATAGCCCGCCACCTTGCAGTGCTGGTCCACCAGCCCGGCAATCATCTGGATCAGCGTCGTCTTGCCCGTCCCCGGCGCGCCGTCGCCGATGAAGGTGAAAATATAGCCGCCGAGCTCGACAAACGGATTGAGCTGCCGGTCGAAATCATAGGCCATGATCATCTTGGCGAGCTTGACCGATTGGTATTTGGCGATGTGGTTGCCAATCACTTCATCCGGGCGTTTGAAGCTCATCACAAGCGGCTTGGATTTCTTGCCCGGAGCGACATCGAAGCCGTCGATGGTAAAATTGTCAGCTTCCAGCTTCAGATGCGAATTCTCGAACGCGCCAAGCCCGGTGAACCGGCCCTTGCGCTGCAAAAGGCCCTCGATGGCCGCTCTCGCAGAGGCATGCGCCCGCGCCAGCATCGCCGCCTCATCCGGCGCACCGGCGATTGCGCCATCCAGCGCAGCCAGCAGCGACTTCACCGCATCCTGCGCCGTGTCGAACTGGAATGCAGGCTCCGCAGGATCGCTCACCGCCTCGCTGCCCGCCTCGATCATCTGGAAAATGTAAGCTGCGAACGTGAACGCCGCGACATAGGCCGACGCTGAAAGATAATCGCGGTACTGCGAAGCATCGGCGCCCTCAAGCGCCTTGACCGCATTGCGCGCCGCCAGTGCCTCAAGCGGCGTCTGCCGCGCATACGTGTCGGCAACCGCCAGCGCCACGGAAATGCCACGCCGCGCCCTGAACAAAAGCGTGTGCTGGCCAATTGACATCATCGGGTCTTCAGGTCGGATTTTCTGGATCGACTTGACAAACTCGACCTCGCGCGATTTGCGCAAGCCGCCGGTCGAAACCGTCGAGACAAACCGCCGCCCGGTGCCCGCGATCTCGGTGTTCGACTGGCTGTCGGCAGCCTCCATCATCACCATCCGCGTCTCCAGCGACTGCGCGGTGGGCAAATGTTTGGCGATGTCAGCTTCGTCGATGGTGGTCAGGCCTGCGTCCATGTTGTTTCCTCACCCGCTGCAGCGATGTGTCAAAATTCATTCAGACGCGGCGAAAATGGTGTTTCGCGAGAACCGGAGCGGAGTGGACTTTTGTCCATGAGCACCGGAAGCGCAGCAAAACGCCATTTGCGGCCCCGTCTGAATGGATTTTCACACATCGCTAACCACCTGCCCGTTCGACAGCACATGCACCTTGTACCCATCAAATATCTTCTTGGTCTCGCCGCCTGCATACAGCGCCTGATAGGCCTCGTGCGGCACCAGCGCGTGGCGCTCGTAGGCGGAGACGCCCATGCGCGCGGCCTCAAGATCATCGGTCTCGATGTGAAACTGCTCACGGGCCGGATCGGATGAGAACAGGCCTTTGCGCGCGGGCCTCTCCGATACTGAAAACACGTCCTGGATGGTCCAGGTCAAAAGCCACGCATTCGAGTTCTTGCGCACTTTTGACAAGACTTCCGACACGGTCGAATTATTCTCGGTCAGACCCGCGCTGTAAAATGGCCCGAGCACAATCCGCCGAAGCTGCTTGGGATGCAGCTCGTCAAAATCCGTATCCAGATTGCTGGCGATGGTCACGGGCGACAGCGAATAGGAGGAATTGCGCTCGGCAAAATCATCAAACTTACGAGCCAAAGACGGATTGAGCAGACCATCCACCGGCAAGGGAATCTTCTCGCGCGGATTGAGCTTGCCGTCGCTGGTCACCAGCGCATCGACAATTTCGGCGCTCGAATCCTCAACGGTCGCCGTGTAGACCATCGGCAGATTGGCTGACCCGTCGAACGCCCCCCAATGCACCACATAAAACGGTCGCATCGTCTTCGGGTTTACCGACACCTTGATCGTGCGCGGCAGGATGTAGGGCCGGAAGAGGTCGCCCTTGCGCGCCTCTTCGAGATAGACCCGTTCCGCCATCAACTTTTGCAGTGAAGCTGGAAACTCCTTCTTGCGAAGGATGAAATCCGCCATGTCCTGACGCAACTGGTCGGCCGATGGAATGGCCTGCAAGCGCTCGTTGGAACCATGCTGGTCGCGCTCC
>JANMQE010000430.1:0-2327 GCA_031370195.1 Phyllobacteriaceae bacterium | reverse complement strand
TGAAATATTAGGCCTTGAGCTGAAGATCTCAATGGAAGCATTTTTGTTTAAGTTCGAAAAGGTGTTAAGCAATGGTCATGGCGAGTTGTACGATTGTTAGCGACGCCCACGCCTTCGTACCTCAGCGTGTGCCACCCGTGTCGAAAGCTGGATGGCATTCTAGAACTTCCGTTCTGAAGCTGAATTGGGCTCCGCATTTCCCTTGTCGGGAACTAATTCATTTGAATTCTCTACTTTCTGGTTAGCTTCGAAAAAGTCGAGTGCTCCCTTTTCTTCAAGCGCGATGACTCCGGGGCGAACTTTGCCTTTGGCGATGAATGTCAAAGAAACGCTATTAACGCAATGCCGCACATTCTTGGGGGTGAAGCGTTCGCCTACGAAAGCGTGACCCAAGTGACCGCCGCAATTGTTGCAAAGGACTTCCGTCCTCGTCCCGTCAATTGACCGCTTCAACGCATCCTGGACTGCATCATCGAAGCAAGGCCATCCGCACGAATTCTCGAACTTGTGCGTTGAGTCAAAGAGAGCAGCATTGCATCTTTTGCATACATAAGTTCCGTCTTCGTGGTGATTGGTGTATTTGCCTGAAAACGCTCTCTCTGTACCTTTGAGCAGGATTACACTTTGTTCTTCTTTCGTTAGTTTGTTGTACGACCGCTCACTCGGACCTGAGGGCTGCTGTGATTTCTTGGACACTGAATTCGCCGATTCGACTGTGACTTTCAAGGACGGGGGTGCCATGTCCGGCGTACTGTCTATCGAAATCGCTGGCCAAGTCGCAGCCAGGTCGAGTTCGGCAAGGCCACTGCGAATTAAGGCTAGATTCCAGACACACACTTGTTGCGTCTCCAAATTGCATGCATACAGGCGGCTGTTATCAAGGGTGAAGACCAGCGGGCGATAGGCATCTTCATCTGGGCTCGATAGTTTGGCAAATTCAGACAAGTCCGAGCTCCGCCGCAATGAGATTTCGCCTGGGTTTGTCCCGATGGCAAACAAGCTCTCATCGGGCGAGTAGACTCCTGGATACTTTGAGACAAACTTGTTTACTAGCTTCCAGGAATCGACTTCAAAAATGCGACATTCGTTGACTTCGCCCGACGTGGTCGTCAGGTAGCGACCAGCTTCATTCGCTCGAGCGTAGCAATCAAACTGCGGAGACAGAGCTAGGCGAAGGGTGCCTTCCGGATAGCCGTCCCATTCGAAATCGACTTCGCAGTCGGGCAAGCATAATGCAGCGCTGGCCACATCGGCCAGTTCTCCCATAGGTCCGATGATCTTCAACGACTCGCGTATAGCACGTAGTGCCCCGAAGCGTTGCCCGGGACGACCGCTCATTCTTCGGGCATTCGTCTCAGACGCGTAGGCTTTGGCCAACTGATTCAAGCCTTCCTTGTACTCAAGCCCCAGGGCGATGTTGGCTTTGCTCTCCCTGCGGGCATCATTTGCTGAGACGATTGTGGCCACAAATATCGTCAGTGCCACAGTCGCCATTAGACTCGCTGGTAGCGGGTTACGTCGGCACCATCGCCAGGCTTTGGCGATACGACCGATTGGACGCGCGACGATCGGTCTGCCCTCCACCAACCGATTCAGCTCGTCGGATAATTGCTTAGCAGATCCATAGCGACGAGGAAGCGATTTCTCCAAGCATTTGAGGATAATCGTCTCTAGATCGCGTGGGATAGCGGAGTTCAATTGCCGCGGCGGGACCGGCTCTCGTTCAACCACTTGTCGCAACGTGTCGATACTGCTGGCCGCTTGAAATGGCGGTCTGCCTGTCGTAAGTAAATAGAGTACAGCGCCTAATGCATAAACATCAGATGCTGGCCCGATCGTGTTGATTTGACCCGCAGCTTGCTCCGGTGGCATGTAACTGGGTGTTCCCAGCACTTGCCCCGATACCGTCATGCCTGTGACTTCTGACAAGCGCTTGGCCAAGCCGAAATCGGTCACGCGAGGAAGGCCCTGCAGATCGAGCAAAATATTCGATGGCTTTAGGTCGCGATGGATGCCCCCTTGTTCGTGTGCATAGTGGACCGCTTGGGTCACCTCCAACATAGTGTGCGCGGCTTGCATGGGCTCAAGTGGACCTTCGTTGAGTTTCGCCGCGAGGCTGGATCCCTCGACATAGGTCATCGAAAAGAAATGCTTGCCCTCGTGCTCGCCCACTTCGTAGATGGGAACAATTCCTGGATGGTCTAGCAGCGCTGCCGCCTTGGCTTCGGAATAAAATCGGTCGACTTCTTCCTTCGAGGCAAATTCGCCAGAAAGGATCATTTTCAAGGCAACGATGCGATTGAGACTCACCTGTCGAGCTTTGTACA
>JANMQE010000427.1:0-4192 GCA_031370195.1 Phyllobacteriaceae bacterium | reverse complement strand
GCCACTGGCTGCCAGCGCTGCGGCAACGCGGTCTGGTTCAGCCAATCAATCAATCAATGCGTCTCCCCGCTGCCCGGCTCGCTCGTGGTGGATGGGGAGTGTTCTTCCATAAAGTTGCCGGGTGCGCTCGACGCTGCCCACCATGCCTTGCTCTTGGACATAGGAAAAAATGGCCACAAAGCGGGGTGTGGTACCTTCCAACGGCGCGACACGATGAAGGGAGTAGCGACCTTTGAACAGCTGCAGATCGCCGGGTTCGAGCTTCAGCGAAATCATTTTGTCTGAGGTGCCGTCGAGGACCTTTTGAACCGCTTCAAAATTCTCGTCTTCGTTGGAGCGTATCATCGGGGCGTATTCGAAGGCTCCGCCGCTGTCTGCGTTCTGGAGCGCCAGCGTGACGGTGAAATTGTTGGTGTCGAAGTGCCACGGGAACCCGTTGCCCTCCCATGCCGCATTGACGATCATGTCGGCCAGCGGGTCGGCGTAGCGGAAGAAACTGTCTTCGGGCTCCTGAAGGCATTCGCGAATGAACGTGTCGAACCCCGCGCTGTCGAAGACGGTTCGCAGTACGCCGTCGACATGAAAGTTGTCCGCCGGAATGAATGCGTTTGACCTGTCAAAGAACCGGCGTCGCGGATCCGTTTCGGGAAGGCTCACGTCGTCTTTGGTGAAATAGGCATTGGTGCGCGAGTGGCTGCGGTGGCCTTTGTCAGCTACGCCTTCGGCCTCCGAAACGGCAGCGGAAATCCCTGCAGGTGTCAGGAAGCCCTTGAGGACCGCACATCCCCGTGATTCAAGCTCACTGCGCACCCGGAACAGAATTGCATCGCGCAAAGGTCCGGGCGTTGAAATCGGATAGGTTTCGATGTTTATCAAGTCTTTGGCCGAAAGTCGCATTGGCCGACCCGTGATTGAGTTGTGATGGGTTAAAGTAGTCCCGATGTAGCGGAACTCTTTCAAAATTACGACATTGCGTGGTCGATTTCAGTTGGATTTCGCGAGGCGTTAGAGGGCCGCTAGCCACCCTTCGCCAACATCTCCAATCGCTCCAACTCAGCCTTCACCTCATCTGTATGCTGCCCCAGCCTCGGCGAAGGCGTCTCATAGCGCAGTGGCGTTTGCGACATCACTATCGGCGTGCGCACGCCGGGGATCGCGTTGCCTTCGTGGTCGGTCAGATCAACACGCAACTCGCGTGCTTTGACTTGCGGGTCTTCGAACATCTCGCCGATGGTGTTGATGGTGCCAACCGGCACGGCGTTTGCCTCGCAGAGATCGAGCAGTTGCCGCTTGCCGAATTTCGCTACGGCGGGGGCGATGAAGGTGCGCAGCAGGACGCGGTTTTCTACGCGGGCTTCGTTGGTGGCGAAGCGCGGGTCGGCGGGGAGGGCGTCGAGGCCGAGAATTTTGCAGGCGCGCTGGAACTGGCCGTCGTTGCCGACTGCAAGAATGATGTGGCCGTCGGATGCCGCGACGACTTCATAGGGCACGATATTCGGGTTTTCGTTGCCGATGCGCTTGGGCGAGACGCCGGTGGCGAGGTAGTTCATGTTCTGGTTGGCGAGCACGCCTGCCTGTGTATCCAACAGTGACATGTCAATGTGCTGGCCTTGACCTGTTGCCTCGGCATGGCGAATCGCCGCGAGAATTCCTATGACTGAATAAATGCCGGTAAAGAGGTCTGCCACCGCAACGCCGGTCTTCATCGGCAGACCGTCCGCTTCGCCGGTAATAGACATCAGGCCGGACATGCCCTGAATGATGAAATCATAGCCCGCGAACGAGGCGTAAGGTCCGGTGTGGCCGAAGCCGGTGATGGAACAGTAAATCAATTTTGGATTGAGCTTTTTCAGGCTCTCATAGTCGAGGCCGT
This sequence comes from Phyllobacteriaceae bacterium, assembly GCA_031370195.1. Taxonomy (GTDB): domain Bacteria; phylum Pseudomonadota; class Alphaproteobacteria; order Rhizobiales; family Rhizobiaceae; genus JANMEX01. Next base: position 2,319 of record JANMQE010000427.1, on the reverse strand, counting down.
ATTTGGTGAGGCCACCTGTTTTGAAGTTTTCGATCAGAATGTCTGATTGTGCAGCAAGGCGGCGAACGAACTGTTGGCCCTCTGGTGTCTTGAGGTCGGCTGTCACCGAGCGCTTGTTGCGGTTGACGCCGTGATAATAGGCGGCATCGAGGGTGTCGCCATCCGCGCCCGTGATGAACGGCGGGCCCCAGCCACGCGTGTCATCGCCGCCGTCGGGGTTTTCGACCTTGATGACATCCGCGCCGAGATCAGCCAGTGTCTGGCCCGCCCATGGCCCGGCCAGTATCCGCGCCAATTCGAGGACGCGGATGCCTTTCAGCGGGGCGTCATTCATTTGGTTTGGCTGATTTGTTCAGCTTTTTCTGGAAGCGACCTTGCGTGACATCGACGACGATCAGCATGATCAGCACGAAGTAGAATGTTGATTTCGGCATCGGCTCGACGGCGTGTCCAAAGAACGAGAGTTCGGCGAGGTGCCCGCCTTCGGACAGCAACATGAAGCCGACGAGCAGCAGCACGAAGAGGCCGAGTACTTCATACATGCGGTTCTTCTTCAGGAAATTTGCCACCGCATCTGCCATCCACACCATCAGCAGACCTGACACGATGATGGCTGCAACCATCACCGGGAAATTCTTGGTCAGCGCAATGGCGGAGAGGACGGTGTCGAACGAAAAGACGATGTTCATCACGAGGATGAGAAACAGCGACGTTGCGACGGTGCGTGTGCCGGTGCCGCTGGTATCCGTTCCCAGTTCATCGACGGTCAGCATATGGTGGATTTCCTTCAGCGCGGTGCGAATGAGGAAATAGCCGCCGACAAGGACAATGACGGAATGGCCGGAAAGAGCGCCCGTCACATAGGTCCAGTCGAATAGGAAAAAGGGCTCTTGAAACAGCTCAATCAGTTTCAACACACCGAACAGCAGCACGATTCGCAGACCGATGGCGAGGAAAGTGCCCATGCGGCGCACGTAGGCTTCGTTTTTTATACCGGTTTTCTTGGCTTCGATGGAAATGTACAGGAGATTGTCGAACCCGAGCACTGTTTCCAGCGCAGTCAGGATCAGGAATGTCGTCAGATGTTCGAGTGTGAAGAGTTCGGCGAGCATGGCGGCCTCCATTGACCTTGCCTAGCAAAGGCAATCCGCCGTGTCACGCAAGGATGCGGTCGAGCCAGCCGATGAAATCGCGGGTGACTTCGATATAATTCGTATCGTTGAGGCTTTCGTGCCGGTTGTGCGGATCGATAACGGTCGTAACTCTTGCAAAGCCCATTCCCGCCAGACGATCAGACAATTGCTTGGTTGCCTTGGCAAAATCTGTTGCCGGATCATGCCCGCCACCGCGCAGATGGATCGGCAGCGATTTGGGGAGCGTGGCGAAATTGGCATCGTCCGCGCCGTGAAAGATCAGCTTGAACACGTCTTGCCACATGCCGACAGAGGCATCCCAGCCGCACAGCGGGTCGGCGACATATTTGTCGACTTCCGCCGGATCGCGCGACAGCCAGTCGAAAGGTGTGCGGCCGCTGGTCTCCTTTTTGGCCCAGTCCTGAAACGTGAGCTTCGGCACCATAACGGACGGCACGTCGGAGCCGAGAAGCATTTTCTCGATGGCCAATATGAGCTGTCCGGCGCGGCCCATCATTCCTGCCGAGAAATTGGCGTTCCATACCGCAAGCGCGTCAAGCCCGTCCGGGTCGCGCAGTGCGCTGTTCATCGACACCAGCCCGCCCATCGAGTGGCCGAAGAGAACGAGCGACAGGCCGGGATGGTTTGCACGCGCATGCTCTCGCACATCCAAAGTGTCATCGAGAACGCGCTGCCAGCCGTCCTGTTTTGCAAACGTGCCGAGGGAAACGCCCGGCGCTGTTGTTGCGCCATGGCCGCGGTGATCGTGGGCGTAGACGTGGAACCCGGCCCCGGACAGCGACTTGGCAAACCGTTCATAGCGCGCGGCGTGTTCGGCGATGCCGTGATTGATGGTCACAATGCCGCGCGGCGTTCCTTCTGCAGGTTCGTGCAACACATTGAGCGACGCGCCGGATTTTGCCGCAAGGCTGAATTGTTTGGAAAACATATGTCTCTCCCTAGAGCCTGACAGAAAATTCACTTTGATGGCCAACTGGAGCAATTTTCTGCGCTTCCGGTGCTCACGTACTTTTTGTCCTACCCTTAGAGCAATATGACTTCAGCTGGAATCACATTCAGCGGGTGCTTTTGCGTCAATACCGGCGAAAAGACCCTTGAACGCATTTCAATGCGTCCGGCGGCTCTTTCCTTGGTCTTGCCGCAAAATCCCTCCGCTGCCTGTGGT
>JANMQE010000337.1:0-3965 GCA_031370195.1 Phyllobacteriaceae bacterium | reverse complement strand
GCACGGTGCGTTGTTGGGCTCTTTTTTCTTTTTGGATGTTTATTAAATCCCAAGTGATCATTGGTATGACAGTCTTTCACGTCCGACCTGGTGCGGTAATTACAACGGCCACGACTCTGGATTCCGGGTTCCGCTTCGCGGCCCCGGAAAGACGAAAATGTGGTGGTGATTTTGACAAGCGGCAACGGGGTTGCTTGTCCGCTCACCCAAATTTCGTCATACACAGCACGTTGGCCAAGGACCGGGCTTGTCCCGACGACACAGACTTGGCCTAAATCCAGAACCCGACCTGTCACGCCGTAGCCTTGGCGTAGGCGGAAGTCGTTGGCAGTGCCTTAGAAAAGCAGGTGCAAAACGCATTTCCCCACACCACCCTTTCCGCGCCGCCGCAATTGCGCTATCCCGCGACGATGAACCAGTTTCTTATCGTGGCCATCGGCGGCGGCATCGGCGCGGCACTTCGGCATCTGTCCAACCTTGCGGCGTTGCGGGCATTCGGACCCGATTTTCCGTGGGGAACAATGGGCATCAACATTGCCGGCTCCCTCGCCATGGGCTTGTTCATCGAAGTGCTGGCGCGCAAATTTGGCGGATCTCGGGAATTGCAGCTGTTTGTCGCAACAGGCATACTTGGCGGCTTCACGACATTTTCCGCTTTTTCTCTCGATGTCGCTGCACTCTTTGAACGCGGGGCGCTGGCGTGGGCATTTGCCTATGCGGCTTTGAGCGTCTTACTCTCAATTGCAGCACTGTTTGCCGGATTGTGGCTCGCCAGAAGTTTTGCCTGATGCTATCGGGCACGGGAAGAATTCGAGAATTTTGCCATGGCCGCCGTTGAACAGAAAATTGTGGAACAGGACGAAGCCGCAATGCGGCTCGACCGCTGGTTCAAGGTGCATTATCCGGGGCTCGGTTTTGGTGCGTTGCAAAAGCTCTTGCGTTCCGGTCAGGTGCGCATTGACGGCGGGCGGGCAAAATCCGAAACGCGTCTTGTCGTCGGCCAGACCATCCGCGTCCCGCCGCTCTCGGTCGACCAAGCGTCCAAAGACGGGCCGCTGACCCGCAACACAATCCGCGGTCAGGAAGACGGCGATGTTTTGCGGCAGATGCTGCTTTACGAAGACGAAAAAGTATTTGTTTTCAACAAGCCCTCCAGCCTTGCCGTGCAAGGCGGCTCGGGCATTGTGCGCAATGTCGATGAAATGCTGGAAGCCTGGCGCAACAAGAAGGGCGAAAAACCCCGTCTCGTGCACCGGATCGACCGCGACACTTCCGGCTGTCTCGTTGTTGCGCGCACGCGCGGCGCGGCTCAGTTCTTGACCAAAATGTTCCGTGACCGCGAAACCGGCAAGACCTATTGGGCGCTGGTCAAAGGCGCACCGCCGCGCCACGAGGGCAAACTCTCGTCATGGCTGGTCAAGGAGCAGACGGAAGACGGCGACCGGATGCGGGTTGCCAGACATGGCGAGCAAGGTGCTGATCACGCCATCACCGAATATCGCATCATCGAAACGGCCGGTCAGCGGTTGACATGGCTTGAGCTTACGCCCCACACCGGCCGGACCCACCAGTTGCGCGTCCACACACTGCAACTCGGCTGCCCGATCATCGGCGATCCCAAATATTTCGAGTCAGACAGCAACTGGGATTTCCCCGGCGGCATGCAGAACCGCTTGCATCTGCACGCCCGCCGCATCCAGATTCCCCATCCCTCCGGCGGCATGATCGATGTCACCGCGCCGCTGCCGCCGCATATGATTCAATCCTGGAACCTCCTCGGATTTGAAGAATCGAGCGCTACGGAATGAGCGCTTTGATGGAGACGAGACGCCTTCCGTCATTGGACTTTCTTGCCGTCGGCACGATGATTTTCCTGACGGCGGCTTGGGGCTTGAACGCCGTTGCAGGCAAGGTCGCGGTCGAAGGATTCGACCCGATGTTCCTGTCGTTTTTGCGTGCCGTTCTGGCAGGCGGGGCGGTGTTGCTCTGGTGTGGCTACAAAAATATCCGCGTGTTTGAGCGTGATGGTTCCTTGTGGAGCGGGCTTCTGGTCGGTCTGCTGTTCGGTATCGAGTTTGCCCTGATTTATTGGGGCTTGGACCTGACCAGCGCCTCGCGTGCCAATTTGATGACCAACACCATGCCGCTGTTCACGCTGTTGGGTTCGCATTATCTCCTCGGCGAACGCGCGTCAGTGCTGAAGATATTGGGAACCGCACTGTCATTTGTCGGCGTCATTGTCGTGTTGTTTGATACGCTCAGCATGCCCTCATCAACCGCCGTTTACGGTGATCTGTTGTGCATCGCCGGCGGCTTTGCCTGGGCCGCAACGGCGATTGCCATCCGCACCACAAAAGTCGGGACGCTCGCACCGGAAAAGACGTTGCTCTACCAGTTGCTCGGCGCGGCGCTGGTGTCTGCGCCATTCCTGTTCTACTCCACCGGTCTGGTCCGCAATATGGATTGGCTGGTGTTCGGCAGTCTCATGTTCCAATCGTTCTTCATCGTCGCCTTTACCTACGTCATCTGGTTCTGGCTGATGACGCGCTATCCTTTGACCGGGCTTTCCGCCTTCACCTTTTTATCGCCGGTATTTGGCGTTCTGTTCAGCTGGCTGCTGCTCGGCGAACCCTTGACCAACGGCCTGACCGGCGGGCTCGCATTGATCGTCGCGGGGTTGATCCTCGTCAACAGCACATTCAGGCGGAGCAAGACATGAACCGGAAACTGGTGCTGTTTGATTGTGATGGAACGATATTGGACAGTGTCACCATCATTCATGATTCCATGGTGCGAACTTTCTCGGAGGCCGGCTATCCCGCACCGGCGCAATCGGCCACGCGCTCGATCATCGGATTGACTCTCGATCTTGCCATCGCCCGTCTTCTCGGCCGAAGCGTGGACAGCGAGGTCGAGACAATGACCGCGCGCTACAAGCAGCATTTCAACCGACTGTATTCCAAGCCGGACTTCGAACAGTCGCTGTTTCCCGGCATGGCCGATCTTGTGAATGAACTGGGTGCGCGCGATGATGTTGTTCTCGGCATAGTCACCGGCAAGTCTCGGCGCGGGATGGAGATGTTCTTCGACAAGCACGGCCTTCGCGAGCATTTTGCCACGGTGCGTACGGCAGACGATTGCCCATCCAAACCGCATCCGGCGATGGTGCTGGAATGCTGCGCGGAAGCGGGTTTTGAGCCCGGCAACACAGTTGTTGTCGGCGACAGTGTCTTCGATATGGAAATGGCCAAAAGCGCAGGCGCAGGCGCGATCGGTGTTGCCTGGGGCTACAATGGTGTTGCGATGCTGCGCTCGGCAGGTGCGGATGCAATTGCCGAGAGTGCGCAAGAGCTGGCGCAAATGCTGGAGCGCAATGATGCGTGACATCTTGAGTGATCTGGAAGCTGCCGAAAAGCTGATGGATCCGAACCCGATGCGCCGGGCACAAAAGGCCATGCTGACGCCAATGCCGAAACGGTTTTATGAAATTGCGGGCGTTGCGGAGCAGGGTGGCGGATTTGTTGTCGTGCTTGATGGCAAACCGGTGAAAACTCCGGCGCGCAAAACATTGGCGTTCCCGACAAAAGCCGCAGCACAGCTGATCGCAGCAGAGTTTGAGGCGCAGAAAAAGGAAATCAACCCGGCGACAATGCCATTCACGCGGCTGGCCAACACGGCGATTGACGGTGTGGCGAGCGAGGTGGATGCAGTGCTCGCCGACATCCAGCGCTTCTGCGCAAACGACATGCTTTGCTATCGTTCCGATGCACCGGAAGGTCTGGTCAGGCGGCAGACAGATGTCTGGGATCGCTATCTCGAGTGGGTGAAAGCCAAGCATGGCGTGTGCCTTTATCTTGCGGAAGGTGTGATACATGTCGAACAGTCGAAAGCATCCGTCGATGCATTCGGGCTGGCGTTGAAAACCCGTGCCGAACCGCTGAGGCTTGCCTGCCTTCATGCCATGA
>JANMQE010000332.1:0-1509 GCA_031370195.1 Phyllobacteriaceae bacterium | reverse complement strand
TGTTCGAATATGACGTTGCAGCAACCATCATCATCCTGATATTCCTGTTGGTGATCGGCGTCGAACAGGTCGGTGCGTGGCTGCGCCGCCGGATAATCTAAGGGTCCGTCTCGAAATGCGCTGTGCCGGTCTGCAAATGGCTGCGCCCCGGACTTCGTCGCACGCCCTTCACGCTGTCTGCGCCGCCTCACGTCACGCTTCTCGCCGGGACGCGCAAACCCGGCGTCCAAGTTGATCCAATTTGAACGCCCGACACTCCAGACGGTGTCAATGCCTCCGGTGCCGTTTTTCAAAATCACCCCCCCACTTTCGCCATCCCGGACGGCGCAGACGATCCCGGACCCATGCCGGTGGCGGGGATGCTGCAACTCTGGTGCGGAAGATTTGCTGGTTTGACCGGTGAGTGTTCTGCGCCGGATTTGATTCACAACCGCCAACGGCATGGGTTCCGGGTTCCGCTGCGCGGCCCCGGAATGACGAACGTTAGAGATTTTGTAATAATTACAATCACTTGCAAGCGTTGGGATCGGTGACGCTTGCCTTTCAGAGTCCACTGTCCCCAGGTTTCCACCGGAACGCCTCGACCGCGAAGTAATGCACGTCTTTCAGTATTGAATCGACCGGGTGGATGTCCTTTCGCCTGTATCCCGGTGGTGGGCCGGGGCGGAAGGGGCTGATGCGGGTTGGTTTGCAAGGGGCTTTGGAGGAAAGGATTTCGTCCCGGCGCGCCTTCCATCTGGCGAGGCGGCGGGCTTGGCGGGGGAGGTCGTTCAAGGCATGGCGCATGGCGCGGAGGCGGTTGAAGAGGAGCGTGGCGTTGATGGGCTGTGCGGAGAGTGTGGCCTGATGGTAGGCCTCAGCCGCGTTGAACGGCAGGACTTCGTGCATCGCTCCTGCGGCGTTGAGTTCGTTTTCCCAAGCGTCTTGGTCGAAATGTTTGAGCGGTTCGATGAGTTGGAACGATGGCGTGTGTGAGCCGGTGCGAGAGGCGAAAGATGCGAGACCTGCCGGGAGCGGGCGGGCGGGGCGGAATTTGATGACGATTCCCCGCGCGGCGATGACGATCAGGCGGCGGATGGCGGACTCTGCCGGGCGCAGGATGAGGAGAATGGCGGCGTAGAGGTGGCGCGGGAGGGTGAAGGATTGGGTGCTGCCGGACACGGGCCCGCCGCCAGCGCCAACATTCCGCAACATCGCGAACAGCTCGGCGATGATGCCCAGGAGCAAAGCGTGGTTGCGGGTGATGGCCATTTCCCAGTTCACTTTATGCACGATCCCTTGTTGAACATGACGGGAATTATCGCGCGGGATGGAAGATGGGTGGATAAGTTGCTGCGGAAAAAATTGTGGTGTGAATGATATCAATAGGTTGGCGGAGTTTTGTTGCGGGATAACTTCGTTGGATTGGATGCTGTGGTCCCCTCATCTGCCTGTCGGCATCTTCTCCCCGCTGGAGAAGCGGGGAGAAGACGGCTTACTGGAAAACTTCGTGATCGGCCGTCTTCTCCC
>JANMQE010000330.1:0-1650 GCA_031370195.1 Phyllobacteriaceae bacterium | reverse complement strand
TTCAATTCAATCGCGTCCCTACGCCGCCGCGGCCGCCATGTGCAGGCCGGGCTAATGACAGGTGACCACGCCTCGCCCAAAATCCCGATGTCCAAAGTCATCGCCCACGAGCTGCAAGTGCTCGGCACCCACGGCATGCAGGCGCACCGCTACGACGCAATGCTGGCGATGATCGCAGCGGGGACGCTGGTGCCCCAAAAACTCATCGGCAAGTACATCACCCTCGATGAAGCCCCCGCCGCCTTGATGGCCATGGACCGGTTCGACGGGCTCGGCATCAGCGTGATAACGCAGTTTTGAGCAACTTACTCCGGCCAGATATACTTGCCCCTGGCCCAGCCAAGCTGCGCATCCTCAGTCATCACCTGACACCAGACATTCGGCTTCTTCATCCGCGAATATTTCCAGTTGACCGAACCGCCGGCGTCGACACGAAACGACACGTTGGTGACGATGTTCTTGCAGCGCCCTGTCATTGAGACGTTTGCGCCACTGGCATAGGCGTCAATGATTTGCGACGTGGCGGCAGGCCACTTGCGCACTTTCAGCGTATCGGTGGCAGCTATGTTGATGACAGTCCCCGGCCAGAATGCCGATGCCAGCGAAGGCGTGGCAGCCACCGCGACGGACAGGGCCAGTGCGGCGGAGATCAGTTTGTTCATGACGGTGTTCCCTCTGGTTTGTTTCTATGAACACAAACGTAAGAATGCACCGCTTTATCGGCGGTGAACAGCCGGTTCATCAGCCATTCATCGCTGCAACTGGCCTGACACTTCCGACACTAAGCTTGATTGCATCCGGCGATAATCACCCGAAAAGGTGATAACGCCACAGTCAGTGCGATCAACCGATTGTGACCCGATCAGCATCCATCGTGTTTTGCCAAGCGGCACCGTCGCCAATACTCTCACGTTGAACCCTGTGGAGACAACCCAATGAACCGCCGCAACGCGCTCAAGATTACCGCCATCCTTGCATTGGCAGCACTCGCCCCGCTTCCCGCGCTGGCTGGAAAAGCGGAAATTTACACCGGCCTTGTCAGCGGCACAGGGGCCGGCGGCTACGATGTCGTCAGCTACCAGACCGGCGCGCCTGTCGAAGGCAAGTCCGAGTTTTCCACCAGCTGGAAGGGCGCAGAGTGGCGCTTCGCCAGCGCCGCAAACCGCGACGCCTTCAGCGCCGCGCCGGAAAAATACGCACCACAATTCGGCGGCTATTGCGCCTGGGCCGTATCCCAAGGTTACACTGCCAAGGGCGACCCGCAAGCCTGGTCCGTGGTGGGTGGCAAGCTCTATCTCAACTATTCGCAGAGCGTGAAGGCAACATGGGCCAAAGACATATCCGGCAACATCAGCACCGGCAACGCCAACTGGCCAAAAGTGCTCGAATAGACGCTACTGTTTGATCGTGATCCGCCCTTCCACCTTGGCATCCACCGAGCCGAGCTTTTTGACATAAACCATCACATCATTGGCCACCAGCTTGCCGCCGCGCGCATCGACCAGCACCTTGCCGCCCGAAAGCGAGGTAAACCCGTCGCCACCGCCGAGCACAAAGTCGTTGGTTGCCAGTTTGTAACTGGCCGAATCGTCAAGCGGCTTGTATCCGATCATCGCAGAAGCAATGCGCGAACCCGAAGGCTTGGCCGCA
>JANMQE010000323.1:0-1657 GCA_031370195.1 Phyllobacteriaceae bacterium | reverse complement strand
TTCAATTCGCGCCCGGCGGGCCGGTCGAACAGGTCATCGCCGACCTGACGCGCGGCAATGAGTCAAACGACAGGCTTGGTGGCACTGGCTCGGACTTTGCCGGCCAAGAGGCGGGCGGCAGCGAAGTTTCCGGCAAGTACCGCGGCTCGCAGGGCCTTGACCCGGACCTGATCGCCAAGCTGGAAAAGCAGTTCGGCTTCGACAAGCCGGCGCACGAGCGATTCTTCAAAATGCTGTGGGATTATGCGCAGTTCGACTTTGGCGACAGCTTCTTTCGCGGCGGCACGGTGCTTGATCTCATCCTGCAAAAGATGCCGGTGTCGATCACGCTCGGGCTTTGGATCACGCTGATATCCTATATCATCTCCGTGCCGCTCGGCATTGCCAAGGCCCTGCGCGACGGCTCGCGGTTTGATGTGTGGACCAGTGCAGTGGTCGTCGTTGGCTATGCAATTCCCGGCTTCCTGTTCGGCATTCTGCTCATCGTGCTGTTTGCCGGCGGCTCGTTCTGGGATTGGTTCCCTTTGCGCGGGCTGTGGTCGGAAAATTGGGATCAGCTCAGCGCCTGGGGCAAGGTCAAGGACTATGCCTGGCATGTCACGCTGCCGCTGCTCGCCATGGTGATGTCGGCCTTTGCCACCACGACGCTGTTGACCAAGAATTCGTTCCTTGACGAGATCAAGAAGCAATATGTCGTCACTGCACGTGCCAAGGGCCTGACCGAGCGCAAAGTGCTCTACGGCCATGTGTTCCGCAACGCGATGCTGATCCTGATCGCCGGTTTTCCTGCGGCGTTCATCTCTGCGTTTTTCACCGGCTCGATCCTGATCGAAAACATCTTTTCGCTCGACGGGCTTGGCCTCCTCGGCTTTGAATCGGTGCTGCGCCGCGACTATCCGGTGGTGTTCGGCACGCTCTACATCTATTCGCTGATGGGCCTTGTCGTCGGTCTGTTGTCTGACATGATCTACACCTGGATTGACCCGCGCATCGACTTTGAGCGGAGGGATTTATGAGCCCGCTCAATCAGCGCCGCTGGCAGAATTTCAAGGCAAACCGGCGTGGCTTCTGGTCGCTGTGGATATTTTTGGCCTTGTTCGGCCTGACGCTCGGCGCCGAGTTTGTCGCCAACGACCGGCCGATCCTTGCGATGTACAAAGGTGAGTTGCTGGCACCGGTGTTTGTCGATTATCCGGAGGAAAAATTCGGCGGCTTCTTTGCCGTCACCGACTTCCGCGATCCGGTCATTCAGGACGAGATCGACGCCAATGGCTGGACGCTGTGGCCGCCCATCCGCTATTCGTACCGGACCGTCAACAATGAAATGCCGGGCTCCGCCCCAACCAAGCCGTTCTTCCTCTACGACCGCAAGACGCTGTGCGAACGCTATGTCAACGGCGTCGATGACCCGAACTGCCGGATCGGCAATTTCAACTGGCTCGGCACCGACGATCAAGGCCGAGACTTGCTGGCGCGCATCATCTATGGCTTCCGCATTTCGGTGCTGTTCGGGCTGTTGCTGACGCTCGGATCGGCGGTCATCGGCGTCGCCGCTGGCGCCGTGCAAGGCTACTTTGGCGGCTGGACGGACCTCTTGATGCAGCGCTTCATCGAAATCTGGACCTCGCTGCCCCTCCTCTACCTCTTGATGATCGTC
>JANMQE010000542.1:0-1885 GCA_031370195.1 Phyllobacteriaceae bacterium | reverse complement strand
CATTTTGAAGGCATTGTGACGCCTGCAGACATTCTTGACGCGATTGCCGGATCGTTCCAGTCCGACGAGGATGAGAGCGAGCCGGAGGCGGTGCGGCGCGAGGATGGCTCATGGCTGATCGCGGGCTGGATGCCGGTCGATGAAATGGCGGAGCTTGTCGGGCTGAAACTGACCGAGAAGCGCTCCTACGAGACGGCTGCGGGGTTGATCATCGACCTGATGCGGCATCTGCCGCAGACCGGCGAAGTGACTGAGGCCATGGGGTTCCGCTTTGAAGTGCTGGATCTGGATGGACGGCGGGTGGACAAGATCCTCGTCAAGCGGCTTGATGCGGACAGTGATCTGGGAATTTGAGGGATTACTCTCCACGCCATCAGGCCGTCTTTCCGGGGCGGCGAAGCCGAACCCGGAATCCAGAGCGCCGTGCCGGAATTTTGAGCAACTGCCGGATCGTCCTGAAATGGAAAGAGCAAACGCAGCCTCTTTGCCACTTTTGCCGCTGCAAGAGCTCTGGATTCCGGGTTCCGCGATGCGGCCCCGGAAAGACGGTCCATGCGGGGTGTCATTAAATGCGGTTTGCGGCGACCGTGCTCTAACGCCAGACACCGTTTTCCCTTGATTTTTCACCCCCGAACCTCGATATGCCGGTCAACCCTTGCTGACCCGATTGATTGGACTGTTCCGCGATGAGCGACCAGAATGACATGACTGCCGATGAAATCCTCGAAGCCGCAGGGCTTGACCCGGAAACCGGGGCGGAACCTGTTGTCGAGCTTGAGCCATCAGAGCAGGAGAAGATCGCCAGGGCGATGGAAATGCTGATTGCCGAAAACGCCGAGCTGAAGGACCGCGTGCTGCGTGGTGCCGCCGAAATGGAGAACCTTCGCCACCGCACCGCGCGCGATGTCCGCGACGCCAAGACCTATGCGGTGACCAATTTTGCCCGCGACATGCTGGCGATTGCCGACAATCTCAACCGCGCGCACTCGCTGATCCCGCAGGAGTCGCTGGCGGGCGAGGATGCCAACGTCAAGGCGTTTGTCGAAGGCGTGGAACTGACTGAACGCTCGCTTCTCACCGCACTCGAGCGCCACGGTGTCAAAAAGCTGGAGCCGGAAGGCCAGAAGTTCGATCCGCATTTCCATCAGGCGATGTTTGAAGTGCCGAACCCGGACGTGCCGAACAACACCGTGGTCAATGTCGTGCAGGACGGCTACGTCATCGCCGACCGCGTGCTGCGCCCGGCAATGGTCGGCGTCGCCAAGGGCGGGCCGAAGATTGTGGATGTGAAGGCGGACGACGGGGCGGAGTGACTGTTTGATGCGTATCAACGCGGTTGTCGCGTGATTGCTTCAAGATTGAACCATCCGGCGCCTCAGGCGTTGGTGTTCAATACAAGGGAGCACCACATGCCGAACCAACACACTGAAACGCAACATGCCGTCGTCTGGATTGACCACCGCGAGGCCAAGGTGTTTTTCCTGTCGCGCGACAGCGCTGATGAAATGACGGTTGAAACGTCCAAACATTTCGACCAGGCGCACAAGCATGCCGGAACGGTTGACGGTGGCCGCACGCCCATCGATGAAAAATTTCTGCATTCCGTTGTCGAATCGCTGTCCGCCGCACAGGAATGGCTGATCATCGGTCCAAGTTCGGCCAAGGACGAGCTTGTCAAGCACATCAAGCACCACGACCACACGCTTGCCGACCGGATCATCGGCGTCGAGCCCGCCGACCACCCGACCGATGGCCAGATCGCGGCGCTGGGGCGGAAGTTTTTCAAGGCGGCGGATAGGATGGCGGGTTAAGTATCCCTGTAGGCCGTCTTTTCGGGGCCGCTTTGTCGCCCCCTAGTGACAGGGCGGCGCAATAAGGCGAAAGC
>JANMQE010000294.1:0-5856 GCA_031370195.1 Phyllobacteriaceae bacterium | reverse complement strand
CGATTACGCCGCTTCAGCTTCCACGGCGCGTTCGGCCTCGACGCGGGCCTTGTCGTTGGCGCCCTTGGCTGATGTGTCGCGCTCGACGAACTCGATCACGGCCATGTCGGCATTGTCGCCATGGCGGAAGCCGGCACGCATGATGCGGATGTAGCCGCCGTTGCGGGTGGCATAACGCGGCGCGAGCGTTGCAAACAGCTTGCGCACCTGAGTTTCATCGCGGACCTGCGAGATTGCCTGGCGGCGGGCGTGAAGATCGCCCTTTTTGCCGAGCGTGATCAGCTTCTCAACGATCGGGCGCAGTTCCTTGGCCTTTTGCAAGGTCGTCACGATCTGCTCGTGTTCGATCAGCGAAGCGGACATGTTGGCAAACATGGCCTTGCGGTGGGATGCTGTGCGGTTCAGCTTGCGGCCTGAATTACCGTGGCGCATGACCCTTCTCCTTCAACTCGTTGTTTGGAAACGCTGCGCGTCTCAATATTGATCTTCGTAGCGTTTGGCGAGGTCGTCGATATTCTCAGGCGGCCAATCGGCAACTTCCATACCGAGATGGAGACCCATCGAGGCAAGGACTTCCTTGATTTCGTTCAGCGACTTGCGGCCGAAATTCGGGGTGCGGAGCATCTCGGCTTCGGTCTTCTGGATCAGGTCGCCGATGTAGACGATATTGTCGTTCTTCAGGCAGTTTGCCGAGCGGACAGACAGTTCGAGCTCGTCCACCTTCTTGAGAAGCGCCGGGTTGAACGCCAGTTCCGGAACGCTCTCGGCGGCAACTTCCCTTTGCGGCTCGTCGAAATTGACGAAAATCGCCAGTTGGTCCTGCAGGATGCGCGCGGCATAGGCCACGGCATCCTCACCGGAAACCGAACCGTCGGTCTCGATGGTCATGGTCAACTTGTCATAGTCGAGATACTGGCCCTCGCGGGTGTTCTCGACCTTGTAGGAAACCTTCTTGACCGGCGAATAGAGCGAATCAACCGGAATAAGACCGATCGGCGCGTCTTCGGAGCGGTTGCGGTCGGCAGCGACGTAGCCCTTGCCGGTCGAAACGGTGAATTCCATGCGGATTTCAGCGCCCTCATCGAGCGTGCAGATCACATGGTCCGGATTGAGGATTTCAACATCGCCAACCGTCTGGATGTCGCCAGCCGTGACAACGCCCGGACCGGACTTGCGCACAACCATGCGCTTGGGGCCATCGCCGTCCATGCGGATGGCAATTTCCTTGACGTTGAGGACGATGTCGGTGACATCTTCGCGCACGCCCGGGATCGACGAGAATTCATGCAGCACGCCGTCGATCTGTAGCGCCGTGACGGCAGCGCCGCGCAGCGAGGACAGGAGAACGCGGCGCAGCGCGTTGCCGAGTGTCAGGCCAAAACCACGCTCAAGTGGCTCGGCAATCAGGCTTGCCTTGGTCCGGGTCGAGCCGGGCTGAAACGCAACCTTGTTCGGCTTGATCAAATCTTGCCAGTTTTTCTGTATCATCAGTTCAATTTCCTTTTCTGCCACCATCCAATCGTGGCGAAACATGGAAACCGCAGAGAGCGGTAAAGCCCGCTGCGGCAGCGAAAATTCTCAGACGCGGCGCTTCTTGCGCGGGCGGCAGCCATTGTGCGGGATCGGTGTCACATCACGGATCGAGGTTATGGTAAAACCAGCGGCCTGCAGGGCGCGCAGCGCTGATTCACGGCCGGAACCCGGACCTGTGACTTCCACTTCCAAAGTGCGCATGCCGTGCTCGGCAGCCTTCTTGGCGCAATCTTCGGCAGCCATCTGGGCAGCGAACGGCGTCGACTTGCGCGACCCCTTGAAGCCTTGGGCACCAGCGGATGACCAGGCGATAGCATTGCCCTGTTGATCGGTGATGGTGATCAGCGTGTTATTGAACGTAGAGTTGACGTGCGCGACGCCGGTCGAAATGTTCTTGCGTTCACGCTTTTTGATGCGTGCGGCTTCCTTGGCCATTTGTAGTCCTCTCGTTGATCTCTACGCCGCCGTAATGCCAGCGGCTACACCTGAGAAGTGCGTAGCGAGGTAGTGAGTAGTGAATAGTCAAAAAACCACTCACTATTCACTACTCACCACTCACTCACATTACTTCTTCTTGCCCTGGATCGCCTTCGCCGGGCCCTTGCGGGTGCGGGCGTTGGTGTGGGTGCGCTGGCCGTGAACCGGCAGGCCGCGACGATGGCGCAGGCCCTTGTAGCAACCCAGATCCTGCAGACGCTTGATGTTCATTGACACTTCGCGGCGCAGATCGCCTTCAACCTGATAGTCGCGGTCGATGGTTTCGCGGATCTGCAGCACTTCCGCGTCCGTCAGCTGGTTGACGCGGCGTTCCGCCGGGATGCCAACCTTGGTGACGATTTCAGACGCAAATTTCGCGCCGATGCCGTGAATGTATTGAAGCGCAATAACCACGCGCTTGGCAGTCGGGATGTTAACACCGGCAATACGTGCCATGTTTCAGTTCTCCATGTAGGCTGAAATTGATCCAGCGTTCAGATGAACCTGCGTCCGGTGGAGACCGGCCCATGCAGGGCGTGCATCAAGACATGCCAAAGACTTGCCATTCAACACTATGAAAGACGGGTGGCGATACGGCGGCTGGCCGCATTTGTCAACTCACCCACGCAAACTAATTGTCTGCTCAAATTTTCTTCAACACTGCCGCGATTGAAGCCGTCACGTCATCCATCGACGCCATGCCGTCAACAAATGTCAGCATCTTCTTGGCATAGTAGTAGCCGGTCAGCGGTGCGGTTTTCTTGTAGTATTCGCGCAGGCGCTCGTCGAAGATTTCCGGCGTGTCGTCTTTGCGCACCGGCTCGCCGGCGGACTTGGCCTCATCGGCACGCTTAACGATCCGGCCAACAAGCGCCTTGTCATCCACCATCAGCTCTATAACGGCATCCAGCTTCATGCCTTTGGATGCAAGCATCTCTTCAACAGCATCGGCCTGCACCAGCGTGCGGGGATAGCCATCGAGGATAAATCCGTTGGCACAATCCGGCTGGTCGATGCGCTCGGAAACGATGCCGTTGACGATCTCGTCAGAGACAAGCTCGCCTGCCTCCATGACTGACTTGGCACGCATGCCAATGGCAGTTTCCGCTTTGACTGCGGCGCGCAGCATGTCGCCTGTCGAGAGTTGCGGTATACCGTGCGTGGCAACAAGCCGCTCAGCCTGGGTGCCCTTGCCGGCCCCGGGTGGTCCCAACAATATCAGCTTCATCTGCCCCTCTTGCCTCCACGCAGCTTCGACTTCTTGATCAGCCCTTCATACTGGTGCGCAATCAGATGGCCTTGCACCTGAGCGACCGTATCAAGCGTGACGCTCACCACAATCAGAAGTGACGTGCCACCAAGATAGAATGGAACACCTGTGGCCGATATCAGAAATTCGGGCAAGAGGCAGACCAGGGTCATGTAAAGCGCGCCGACAACGGTAATGCGCGTCAGCACATAATCGATATATTCCGCCGTGCGCTCGCCCGGTCGAATGCCCGGAATGAAGCCCGAGTGCTTTTTCAACTGGTCCGCCGTGTCTTTGGGATTGAACACAATGGCCGTATAGAAGAATGCAAAGAAAATGATCAGCGACGCATAGAACAACATGTAGAGCGGCTGGCCGTGGCCAAGCGCCGAAAGGATGGTTGTCGCCCAAGTCGGCAGCGTCGTCGTGTTGGAAAAGCCCGCCATTGTGGCTGGCAGCAGAAGCAGCGACGAGGCGAAGATTGGCGGAATGACGCCAGCCGTATTGAGCTTCAGTGGCAGATGCGAGGTGTCACCCTGGAACATCTTGTTGCCGACCTGGCGCTTTGGATACTGGATCAACAGGCGGCGCTGGGCACGCTCCATGAAGACGATGAAGGCGATCAGCCCCAGAGCCAGAATGATAATGGCAAGAATCAGACCAGTTGACAGCGCACCGGTACGTCCCAATTCCAGTGTGCCGGATATTGCACGCGGCAAGTTTGCAACGATGCCGGCGAAAATGATCAGCGAGGTGCCGTTGCCGATGCCGCGCGCGGTGATCTGTTCACCAAGCCATAGCAGGAACATTGTACCGCCAACCAGCGTCAAAACGGTCGAAATCCGGAAAAATAGACCCGGATCGACAACGAGGCCCTGGCTGCCTTCGAGCCCGACGGAAATGCCGTAGGCCTGAACCACTGCCAGCAACACCGTGCCGTAGCGGGTATACTGGTTGATGATCTTGCGGCCCTGCTCGCCCTCTTTCTTCAACTGTTCAAGCGTCGGAATAACCGATGTCATCAGCTGGACAATGATGGAGGCGGAAATGTAGGGCATGATGCCAAGCGCAAACAGCGCCATGCGCTCGACTGCACCACCAGCAAACATGTTGAACAGGCCAAGTACACCTGTGCTTTGGCGCTGGAATGCCTGCGCAAGCGCCTCAGGGTCAATGCCCGGGAGCGGAATGTACGTGCCAAGACGGAAGATCAGCAGCGCGCCAAGGGTGAACCAAATGCGCTTCTTCAGTTCTTCGGCTTTGCCAAACGCGGCAAAATTCAGGTTTGAAGCAAGCTGTTCAGCTGCTGACGCCATGGGAGTTCTCCGGAATCAAGGGCGCCGGATATGGCAGCCCTGCTGCCGAGATAAGACTCCGGGGCGAAACATGCAAGCGGCGGGAGTGACCCGCCGCCCTGTCAATTACTCTGCTGCGGCCACTTCAGGCAGCTTGATCGATCCGCCGGCCTTTTCGATCTTTTCAATCGCGGTCTTGGATGCGCCATTGGCGACAATCTCGACCTTTGACGTCAGCTCGCCATCCGAAAGCACGCGAACACCATCCTTGGCCTTGCGGATAACACCGGCAGCCTTGAGGGCTTCAAGAGTGATCGGCACCTTGGCATCGAGCTTCTTGGCATCGATAGCGGTCTGGATGCGGCCAAGCGACACTGTGTTGAAGTCTTTGGACGAGATGTTGTTGAAACCGCGCTTTGGCAAACGGCGGTAAATTGGCATCTGGCCGCCTTCAAAGCCGTTGATTGCAACGCCCGAACGCGAATTCTGACCCTTGACACCGCGCCCGCCGGTCTTGCCCGAGCCGGAGCCGATGCCGCGCCCCAGCCGCTTGCGCGAGTGTGTTGCGCCTTCGGCGTCTTTGATTTCATTGAGCTTCATGATCGTTCTCCTTCGGACAATCAGGCCTCGTCCACAACGCGGACGAGATGTTGCACCTTGGCCACCATGCCGCGAACGGAAGCAGTGTCTTCCAGTGTCGACTTGCGATGCATCTTGTTCAGGCCCAGACCGATCAGCGTTGCGCGCTGGTCTGCCGGACGGCGGATTGGGCTTCCGATCTGTTCGACCGTGAACGTCTTGCCCTTTTTGGTGTCAGCCATGTCTATGGTCCTCAAATCTTCAAAAGGGCTCAGTCTTCGGTGCCGACAATCGTCTGACGGCGGGCCTGCAACGTCGCATACTTGATACCGCGCTGCGAAGCGATGTCTTTGGGATGCACCTGGCTTTTCAACGCATCAAACGTGGCGCGAACCATGTTGTACGGGTTGGACGAGCCGAGCGACTTGGTCACAACGTCAGCAACGCCGAGCGCTTCAAACACAGCGCGCATCGGGCCACCGGCAATGATGCCCTTACCGGCAGGCGCCATGCGGATGATGACGCGGCCAGCGCCATGGCGGCCTTCGGTATCATGATGAAGTGTACGGCCCGAACGCAGCGGCACGAAAATCAGTTCGCGCTTGGCAGCTTCCGTCGCCTTGCGGATGGCTTCCGGCACTTCGCGCGCCTTGCCATGACCGAAGCCGACGCGGCCCTTCTGATCGCCTACGACGACTAGCGCGGCAAAACCGAAACGGCGGC
>JANMQE010000250.1:0-3663 GCA_031370195.1 Phyllobacteriaceae bacterium | reverse complement strand
CGAGGACAAGCGCGCCCTCGAACTCATCCGTCACGACGCAGCGCATGTGATGGCTGAGGCTGTGCAGGAGCTGTTTCCGGGCACGCAAGTCACGATAGGTCCGGTGATCGAGAACGGTTTCTACTATGATTTCAAGCGCATAGACGCCGATACCGGCGCTGATAAGCCATTCTCGCCCGAAGACCTGCCGGTGATAGAAAAGAAGATGCGCGAGATCATTGGCCGCAACAAGCCGTTCACCAAGCAAGTCTGGACGCGCGAGAAGGCGAAACAAGTGTTCGCCGAAAAGGGCGAGACCTACAAGATTGAACTGATTGACATGATCAAGTCCGGCGAGGATTTGAAAATCTATGCACAGGGTGATTGGTTCGATCTTTGCCGCGGACCGCACATGGCGTCCACGGGCCAGATCGGCAACGCGTTCAAGTTGATGAAGGTGGCCGGTGCCTACTGGCGCGGCGATTCGAACAATCCGATGCTGTCGCGCATCTATGCAACGGCCTGGCACACGCAGGAAGAACTCGACGCCTACATCCACATGTTGGAAGAAGCCGAGAAGCGCGACCATCGCAAGCTTGGCCGCGAGATGAACCTGTTTCACTTCCAGGAGGAGGGGCCCGGCGTTGTCTTCTGGCATCCGAAGGGCTGGAAAATGTTCCAAACCCTCGTCTCCTACATGCGCCGCCGCCTCGATACGGAAGGCTATGACGAAGTCAACGCGCCGCAGATTCTCGACAAGTCACTGTGGGAAACATCCGGCCATTGGGGCTGGTATCAAGAGAACATGTTTGCGGTGAAGTCGGCCCATGCCTTCACGTATCCGGATGATGCGGAGGCCGATCAGCGCGTGTTCGCCCTCAAGCCGATGAACTGTCCCGGTCATGTGCAGATTTTCAAGCACGGGCTGAAATCCTATCGCGACCTGCCGATCAAGCTGGCAGAATTCGGCAATGTACATCGCTATGAACCGTCCGGCGCTTTGCATGGCCTGATGCGCGTGCGCGGCTTCACGCAGGACGACGCGCATATTTTCTGCACCGAGGATCAGCTCGCCTCCGAATGCATGCGCATCAACAATCTGATCCTGACGACTTATGCCGATTTTGGCTTCTCCGGCATTACTGTGAAACTCTCAACGCGGCCGGAAAAGCGTGTCGGCTCTGACGAGAACTGGGATCATGCCGAAGAGATCATGACCAAGGTTCTCGATCGCATTGAGTCTGAGTCCGGTGGCACGATCAAGACGATGATCAACCCGGGCGAGGGCGCTTTCTACGGGCCGAAGTTCGAGTATGTGTTGCGCGACGCCATCGGCCGCGACTGGCAATGCGGCACGACGCAGGTCGATTTCAATCTGCCGGAGCGGTTTGGCGCGTTCTATATCGATCATGAATCCAACAAGAAGCAGCCAGTGATGGTTCACCGCGCCATTTGCGGCTCAATGGAACGTTTCCTCGGCATTCTCATCGAAAATTTTGCCGGTCACATGCCGCTCTGGTTCGCGCCGTTGCAAGTCGTCGTAGCGACAATCACCTCCGATGCCGATGCTTATGCACGGGAAGTCCGCGCACTTCTCAAGGACGCCGGCATTCTGGCCGAGGTCGACGTGCGCAACGAGAAGATCAACTACAAGGTCCGCGAACATTCGCTGGCCAAGGTTCCGGTGCTTCTGGTCTGCGGCAAGCGCGAGGCGGAAGAGCGGACTGTCAACATTCGCCGATTCGGATCGCGCGATCAGGCAGAAATGTCACTGGGCGATGTCATTGCCAAGCTCGTCGAAGAAGCAACGCCGCCTGATCTTTTGCGCAAAAAGGCCGGACGTATCTGACGATACACCCCGGTTTCATGCTGACGCCGGGGTGCTTCATACCCTTGTCATGTCTATGCGCCATGCCCCGTTCATCTTCTCTCGTGCTTGGGGGTCAGCATGCAGTTTGACGAATTTTCATACGCCAGTCCGTCGCAGCCGCGGCTCAAGCGCTGGGTGATCCGCGGTGTCGAAGGTCTTTCGGGCCGCAACAAATATTTTGATCTCTACAACATCTGGCGCAATGAGATTGTGCCGACCGGCGAGCAGGTGTTCGGGCGCATGCTGGAACTGATTGACGTCCAGCTTGGCCTCGCGCAGCAATGGCCGCCGAAAGACTTGCCGGAAGGCCCGCTTGTATTGGTTGCCAATCATCCATTTGGCATCGGCGATGGCGTTGCCGTGCTGGCGCTTGCGGAAAAGCTTGGGCGTCCGTTCAAGGTGCTCATTAACAATGACCTGATGAAAATCAAGGAGATGCAGCGATACGCGCTGCCGGTTTCGTTTGAAGAGACCAAGGAAGCCTTGGCACTCAACATGAAAACCCGCCAGGAAGCGGTTTCCCTTTTGAAGCAGGGTGTTACCATTGTGGTGTTTCCTGCCGGCGGTGTTGCAACGGCTCGCAAGGTATTCGGAAAGGCGGAGGATCTGCCTTGGAAAATGTTCCCTGCAAAGCTCATTCAGGCCGCCGGGGCCTCCGTGGTTCCAATTCATTTTGCGGGCCAGAACGGGCGGCTGTTTCATCTTGCCAGCAAGTTGTCGGTCACACTGCGGCTGTCGCTTCTGGTGCGCGAATTCCGCCGCCTGCGTGGCAAGTCAATCGGTGTCACTATTGGCAGCATTTTGCCTTGGGCTGAACTTTCGGCGATTGCCGACAGAAAAGTATTGCTCGCGCTGCTTTATGATGCGGTGTTTTCGCTGGCCCCTGTTGAACAGCGCAAGCTTTCCATCAGCCGCCTGCAGGGCTGGTTTCAGGGGTTACGGCCTGCTGCTGGTTGACGAGAACCTCGACGTCCTGATTCTTACCGGCCACAACTGTAAAATCGCGCTGGAAGAGTTTGTCCCGGTTCTTGGCAATAACGGTGTACTCGCCTTCCGCCAGAACCATTGAAGCAAACGCTCCAACGGTTTCCTTGATGACCTCGCCGGACGGGTTGATGACGGACCAAGCCGTGTCGGCCAATGCTTCACCGCCAGCCTCGCGAACCAGTTTCATCGTCAGCTCCGCCGCCTTGTGCTCGACAGTTGCTTCCGTCAGTTTGCCAGCCTCAACCCGCAGGTCAGCACGGATGATCGCGTTTTCCGAACCATAGTTGGAGACAATATGATAGGTGCCCGAGTTCAGCCGGATAATGTCTTCAGGCTTTGCATCAGGCAGGATCAGCGCGCGCTCGCCGTCTGCCTGTTCGTCGCCGGAATAAATTGAAAACCGCAGCTTGTCGCGCGGTATGCGCACGCCTCCGGACAAAACGGCATTGAGCTTCAGCCCGCCAGCATCCAGCACCAATATCTCTTCGCGATTGTCTGTGGTGACACTGATCCGTTTGGTGATTCCGGCCCTGCCGAATGCCGCGTGCACGAGATAGCTTCCGGGTTCCAACGCGAAACGTGTCGTCCCGCCAGTGGCGGTTGCGATCAGTGGCAACTTGCCATCATCATTTGGATCAGGCTTGAAAATGCGCCAGACCAGACCTTCTTTCAAAAGGTCATCCGCTTCAGACAATTTTGCCGCGAGCGTCAGTTCGCGCATGCTTGTCGGTACGGCAGTCGCGTCTGGCGTTGCCGGGGCAAAGCTGTTGACACCAGGCAAAACCAGTTTCGGAAGCTTGAGTGTCTGCTGCGCCGCCGCGCTGCCA
>JANMQE010000180.1:0-1920 GCA_031370195.1 Phyllobacteriaceae bacterium | reverse complement strand
GGTGGTTGTTTCGCCGGTGATTTGTCCGAGATAGCGAAGCGCGTTGTGCAAGCCGATTAAAATAATTTCTTCGCTCATTTTTTCGTCAATTAAATGCAAAGATGTTTCGATTTCGGATTTGGTGCGAAGTAGTAAATCGTTGTGCCGTGCGTCGGAGATGAGAAAGCCGCTGTTATCAATTTCTTGCGTGGCAAAGGGAGCGATAATCGCTTTTTGCAGTTCGTCTAAGCCTTCGCCTGTTTTGGCGGAAACCTTTTGGATTTTGGATTTTGGATTTTGGATTTTGGATTTTAATGAGTCCTTGACGTTCAAATCAATTTTATTTATCGCAATTAAATGCGGTAATGTTTGAACTTGAAATAAAATTTCTTCGTCTTCGATAGTTAAATCTTGTGTGCCGTCCAAAAGCACGATAACCAAATCAGCGTCCGCCATTGTGCGCCGTGAACGCTCAACGCCGATGCTTTCTACGGTGTCGGAAGTTTCACGAAGTCCTGCCGTGTCTATCAGCGAAATCGGGATGTTAGTTATCGTCAGTTTTTCGTGAATTTGGTCGCGGGTTGTTCCCGCAATAGCGGTTACGATTGCTCTGTCGTGTCCGAGAAGAGCGTTGAAAAGACTCGATTTGCCAACATTTGGTCGTCCGACAAGCGCGACTTTTAAGCCTTCACGAAGGAGTTTTCCAGCTTGAAAGGTCGAAGCCATTTTGCTAACGGTTTCGGCGATTTTCTGTAATTTGATTTTGATGTTTTCCGTCTGAAAATCGGGCAAATCGTCTTCGACAAATTCGAGCGACGATTCTAAAACCACAATAATATCGAGCAAATCATCTTTTAAAGGTTGAAGCGCGTTAGAAAATTCGCCGCGCAGTTGTCGGATGGATTGTCGCGCAGAAGCAATTGTTTGCGCGTCTATCAAATCTCGAATCGCTTCCGCTTGCGAAAGATTCATCTGCCCGTTTGCCAAAGCACGAAGCGAAAATTCGCCCGCGTCTGCCATTCGCGCATCAAGTTTTAGACAAAAATCTATGATTTGCCGAAGAATGACAGGCGAACCGTGGCAACTTATTTCAATCACATCTTCGCCCGTGAAAGAATTTGGTGCTTGGAAATAAGTAATTAAAGTTTCGTCTAAAATATCCGCATTTTCGAGGTCGAAGATTTTTTTGAGTAAAGAAACGCGCGGTTTTGGATTGAAGTTTTCATCGCGTACGAGTTTTCGGACAATCGAAAGGGAATCTGCGCCGCTTAAACGAATAACGCCGATTCCGCTTCGTCCCGTCGGCGTGGCAAGTGCGACAATCGAATTATTCATAGTTTCTGGTTCAAGGTTCAAGATTCAAGGTTCAAACCAGAAACCTTGAATCTTGAACCTATTTGAGTCGGACTTGAAGCCGTCGGTCTCTGCCTTGACCGACTGATTCGGTTAGCAAATCTTCTTCGACTTGCAAGGTTAAATGAATAACACGGCGTTCCGTCGAATTTAACACGCCGAAGGTAAATGGTCGGTCATTTTTACGAACTTGTTGGGCGGCAAAACGCGCCATTGCTTGCAGTTCGGCTTTGCGAGTTTGTCGAAAACCGTCAGCATCGCAGATAAAACGCTTGTCGCGGTCGAGTTCTCTGCCGTAAATCTGAAACAGCAAAGTTTCAAAAGCGTCAAGCATTTCGCCGTTTTCGCTCAACAAAAAATGGGCATCATCGCCGCTTAAATTCAAAATACAACCGTCGTCCGTCCACTCGGAAGCAACGCTCACATCAAAGCGCAAATCGGCTAAAATTTCGGTTAAAAACTGTTCGGCTTGTTGGCAAGTTTCGTTCATAATTTTGTTAATGGCTAATGGTGAATGGTTAGTGAGATTTGACCAATTAACCATTCACTATTCACCATTCACGACGTTGAAAGTTTCACTTTCTTGGC
>JANMQE010000177.1:0-9482 GCA_031370195.1 Phyllobacteriaceae bacterium | reverse complement strand
CAACGCCACGGCATCCGCCGAAAACGGATCGATATCCGCCGCGAAGATTGACGCCGCGCCGCTCATCTGGGCGGCAATGGCAACAAGGCCGGAGCCGGTGGCAAAGTCGAGGACATTCTTGCCACGCACACAGTCCGGATTATCCAGCACATGCCGCGCCAAGGCTTGACCGCCCGCCCAGGCAAACGCCCAGAACGGCGGCTCAAGGCCGCTTGCTTGAAGCTCTTCCTCGGTGCGATGCCACAGATCATGCGCCTCATCGGCCAAATGCAGTTTGATTTCGAGCACATGCGGCGGCGACTGGATTGAGGTGTTTTCAAGAACGAAACGCCGGAAATCCGGTCCCGGCGTCCGCTTGAGCGTCATTCCGGTGCCGGAACAAGCCCGCCCATGCGGCAGATTTCCTGCCATTCTTGTTCCTTCACCGGCTGCACAGACAGGCGCGTGTTTACCACCAACACCATGTCAGCAAGGCCTGGATTGGCCTTGCAGTCGTCGCGCGAGACGGGTTTGGGCATGTCGCAGAAGGCCTTTATGTCCACGCACTCCCATCGGTGGTCCTCCGTCGTTGAATCGGGGTGGCAGAGAGCGCTTACTTCCGCAACGCCGACGATCTCGAGCCCGATGTTGGAATGGTAGTAAAACACCTTGTCGCCAAGCTGCATCGCCCGCATGTTGTTGCGCGCCTGATAATTGCGCACGCCGTGCCATTCCGACCCCTTGTCTCCGGCCTTTTTCAGATCATCAAATGAGTAGACATCCGGCTCGGATTTCATCAGCCAATAAGCCATCAAGCGCTCTCCGGGTTCTTGATCAGCCAGTTCCACGGCTTGATCTCGACCGATGAAAACAATCCTGCAACTGCATACGGGTCCATGGCTGCAATCGCTTCAGCGGCCGGCTTGTCGTCGGCGTTGATGATGACCAGACTGCCGACCGGTTTGCTGTCATCGCCGAGAAACGGTCCGGCGGCCTTGAGGTCTTTTGCGAGGTCAGTGAGAAACGCAAGATGCGCTGCCCGCGTGTCCATGCGGACTTGCAGGTGGCCGGGCTTGTCGGTGCAGATCAGGGCGAACAGCATGTGTGGTCCTTTCTCTAAATTCAGTCTTCGCTTTTCAACGGGCGTGACAGAAGCGCGCCGACCGCGTCAGTCACCGAAAGTTTGCCAGCCAATATTGCAGCTGTGGCGCTGATGATCGGCGCTTCCATGCCAAGCCTTGTCGCCAGCTCCGCAGCGATCCTCGCGGTTGCCACGCCTTCTGCCAGCGGACGGCCTTCCAAGTCTTCGCCGCGTCCCAGCGCAATGCCATACGACAGATTGCGCGACTGTGGCGATGAGCAAGTCAGGATAAGATCGCCAAGTCCGGACAGTCCCATCAATGTTTCCGGCCTGGCGCCGAGCGCTGCGCCAATCCGGCGCAGTTCGACAAATCCGCGCGTAATCAGCGCAGCTTCGGCGCTGGATCCGAGCGCACTTCCCCGCACCGCGCCAGCTGCCAAGGCCAGCACATTTTTCAGCGCGCCACCGACTTCGACGCCCGTCAAATCATCGCTCGAATAGCAGCGCAACGTCGGCGTTGAGAGGCGTGTGGCAAGGTCAGTGGCAAGATCGATGGCGTGTGTCGCCACAGTAACCGCAGTCGGCAGACCAAGAGCGACATCGTTGGCAAAACTTGGACCGGACAGCGCAGCGGGCGGGTTGTCCGGAAGACAATCTGCCAACACCGCAGACATCAGCATGCCTGTGTCGCCCTCAATGCCTTTGGCGCAGAGCACAATCGGCACGCCTTTTGGCACCAAATTCCTGAGACCAATGATGACACTGCGCAATGTCTGCGCCGGTATCACTGCCAAAATCAGCGTCGCATCTCGCAGTGCCGCCTGTGCATCCGTTGTCGCCTCAATCGCCATGTCGAAGGTCACACCAGGCAAATAGTCGTTATTTTTCAGTGAGTTGTTGATTTCATTTACGGTATTAACGCTGCGGCCCCACAGTACAGTCTTGCGCCCAGCCCGGACTTGCGCCAGCGCCAGCGCCGTGCCCCAGGCACCGGAGCCCAAGACTGCAATCTTCTCCACACCCGTCATGCTTTGGGCCCTTTGCGCCCGGAGCCGAACGTGGAAGCTGACTTTTTGTCAAGCGGCCAACGCGGGCGTGGCGTCAGGTCAAGCGAATCAGTGTCACCCTTGGCAAGCCGGCACGCTGCCGCCCACGCAATCATTGCTGCATTGTCAGTGCACAGTGCCATGGGAGGCGCAACAAACCGGAACCCGCATTTTGCGGCGAGGCTGGTCAGCATCGTACGCAACATGTCGTTCGCCGCAACGCCGCCCGCAACCACAAGAACTGGCTCTTCAAGGTCGGGAAAGCTGATCTTGAACCTGTCCAGAGACAGTGTCAGTCGTTCGTGCAACGTCTCTGCCACCGCCTGTTGAAACGATGCACAAATGTCTGCAATGTCCTGCTCGCTCTCAAAATTGATCGTTTCCGTCGCCATCCGCACAGCTGTCTTGAGGCCTGAGAACGAGAAATCCAAGCGCTTGTCGCCGCGCATCGGGCGCGGGAAGTCAAAGCGTTTCGAATTGCCCAATTTTGCACGCCGCTCGACTTCCGGTCCGCCGGGCCACGGCAGGCCGAGCAGCTTTGCGGTCTTGTCAAACGCTTCACCCAGCGCATCGTCGATCGTGGTTGCCCAGCGTTCATAGTCGCCGACCCCGCGCACCAGCAGCACTTGCGTGTGTCCGCCGGACACCAAAAGCAGAAGATAGGGAAACTGCACATTGTCGGTCAGGCCCGCCGTCAAAGCATGACCTTCCAGATGGTTGACCCCAAGAAATGGCTTGCCACTCGCCGCAGCCATTGCCTTTGCAGTCATCACGCCGACAATCAACCCACCAATCAGGCCGGGGCCTGATGTCGCTGCGATTGCATTCATGTCTGAAAGGTCGTGGCCGGATTGCCGCAGCGCCTGGCGCACAACTGGATCAATCAGTTCAGCGTGCGCACGCGCGGCAATCTCCGGGACGACGCCGCCGAATACCGCATGGTCGTCAAACTGCGAATGGATGCAATTGGACAGGATGCGCCCCGTCCCGTCCGCCAGCCGTTCGACCACGGCGGCGGCGGTTTCATCACAGCTTGTTTCCAGCGCCAGAACCAGCATCAGTACCCTTTCGTCGCACCGCACCAAACTTGCCCTGCCTTGGCCATAGGGCTAGAGGGTAGACCTGCGCGGTTTGGCGCTTGCGGTATCACGGACTGTTTTGGCAATGCAAACACCGGCGGCGGTTCGCCCGCTCAAAATCGGCACGCGCGGCAGTGCCTTGGCGCTTTATCAGGCCAATGAGACGCGTTCACGCCTGTCAAATGCGCACGGCCTGCCGGAAGAGGCGTTCGTGATCTCCGTCATTTCGACCAGCGGTGACCGGATACAAGACCGGCCGCTGGCTGAAGTTGGCGGCAAGGGCCTGTTCACGCTGGAGATCGAAGAGGCATTGCATTCCGGCGCAATCGACATTGCCGTGCACTCGTCGAAAGACATGCCGACACGGCTGCCTGACGGGTTGATGCTGGCGGCGTTTCTGGAACGGGAGGATCCGAGAGACGCGTTTGTCGGCCGTGATACAAAAACGCTTAGCGACCTTGCGCATGGTGCGACAGTTGGCTCGTCATCGCTGCGCAGGCAAGCACAGATTAGGCGGCTGCGGCCAGACCTCAACATTGTCCTGTTCCGCGGCAATGTGCCGACGCGACTGAAGAAGGTTGACGACGGGGTTGTCGATGGCACGCTGCTTGCCCTTGCCGGAATGAGGCGGTTGGGACTGGAGGCTGCGGTCACAGAAGTTTTGTCGCTTGATGAATTTTTGCCAGCGCCGGGACAGGGCGCGATCTGTGTTGAATGCCGCCAATCAGATGCCGTGGCGCGCGCGATGCTCGCTGCGATCAGTCATAATGATACTGAGGCGGCAATTGTCTGTGAGCGGGCATTTTTGGCAGTCCTGGATGGCGATTGCCGGTCTCCGCTGGCGGGCTATGCGCGTGTTGCCAACGGTCACATTGCATTTCGTGGCCAAGTCCTGACACCGGATGGTTCGGTCTCACACATGGTCGGCGATGAAGGACACTTGAGCGAAGCCTTGCTGATTGGCAGACGCGCCGGCGAAAGCATCCGGTGCCTTGCCGGCGCAGGCTTCTTCGCGTCATGGGTTTGACCCGATGAACAGCCGGCGCGTTCTGGTCACCCGCCCGCAACCTGGTGCAGCCGCCACTGCCGAACGCCTGAAAGCGCTTGGCTTTGACCCGGTGCTGATGCCATTGACCGGGATTGTGGGTCTGCCACATGCCATGCCTGAAATCCTGCCTGATATTGTTGTTGCGACAAGTCCACAGGCGTTCCGGCATCTTGATCCAACGGCGGCCAACGCGCTTTCAAATGTGCCGGTCATTGTCACCGGAAGGGCAACCGCGACGGCAGCCCGCAATGCCGGATTTTTGGATATCACGGTGTCTGGCGGCGACGTCAGCCGCCTGATCTCGTCACTCTCTCCGCTGCTGCATTCAAGCCCGCACGTTCTCTATCTGGCAGGGCACGTCCGCCGTCCGGAACTTGAGCAGTATTTAGCAGAAAAAACGGCTCACCTCTCCGTTGTCGAAGTCTACAATACAATTCCAGTCAGTTACTCAACTGAGAAAATTGACAAACTCATGGCTGATGGTGACTTGCATGCTGTACTGTTGACGTCAGTCAATTGTGCAGAACGGTTCAGTGAAACCGGGGTGCTATCGCGGCCCGGTCAACCGGCGGAAAACATTCATATAATTTGCCTTTCGCAACGTATCGCCAACGTTGTGAAACGCCACTTTTCCAACCCGGTCAAAGTAGCTTCGTCACCAACAGAAGATGCGATTTTGGATTGCCTTGTTGCCGGCTTGTCATAAGCACGACAAAATGCAGCCTATGTTGCTGCAAAGAAAACGGCTACAGCCATTGCAATCTGATTTTTCGAAGAGAGTTGACGATGCCCGGCCACGAAAACCATTCAAAAAAGCAAAAACCGGTCATGATTGACCTGACTGCCAATACGGACGGCATCAAAACAGACGATATTCCTGCCGCGCCAGAAGAGACCGTTTCGCAAATGGCGGAGCGCTCTGCCGAGCCTTTGCCAGATGGCGAAACCGTTGCTGATCCGGTTGCGCGCGCATCCTCCAGCGCTGGGGCTTCGTCTTCCATGCGCGATGCTGGATCCTCTGGCGGCTTTTTGGGAAAGCTTGGCGCAGGCATTCTTGGTGGGTTCATCGCCCTCGTAGGTGGGGCAGGGCTGCAAGTCGCGGGCTATCTGCCGTCCTTCGGCGGGTCAGCCGATTTGGCTGCGCTGAAGGCGCAGGTCGAGGCGCTTGCTGCCACCCCTGCTGTTGCCACAATAGATCCAGCATCCTTGACTGCGCTCGGAACAGCTCAAATGGAGCTGGCGCAAAAGGTTGATGCGCTGGTGACATCCGGCTCAACGGCGGGCGACCCCGCTGCGATTTCTGTCTTGCAGAAGAAGATTGCGGCGCTTGAAGCTGCTGCCAACGGCGCGTCAGGTGCAGTTGCTGATCCTGCACAGTCTCAGGCGTTCAAGGATCTTACTGCCAAGGTGGCCGCGTTGGAGGCTGCGCCATCGACAAACAGCTCCAGTGCGGTGGCGCTGGCGATTGCCGCTTCCGGCCTCAAGGCCGCCATTGACCGAGGCGGGCCGTTCATGGCGGAATTGGAGACTTATGCCACCGTCGCGCAGGCTTCTCCCGATGTGGACGCCCTGCGCGCACTTGCCGCATCCGGTGTGCCGTCGAGGCAGGATTTAATTAACGGCTTTTCTGACGTGGCCAATACCATGCTTGCGGCAACACGCGTGCCTGATCCGGACGCCGGCATTTTTGACAGATTGGCAGACAGCGCCAAAAATCTCGTCAAAGCGCGTCCGGTCGGCGATATTCCGGGCGATTCGCCGGAAGCCTTGGTCGCACGGATGGAAATTGCGCTGGGGCGCGGTGATCTGGATGGCGTGATTGCCGAAGCCGCCAAGTTGCCGGATGCTGCAAAATCGGCAGGTGCGGCCTATCTTGATCAGGTCAAGGCACGGCGCGATACGGATGGATTGGTAACCAAAGCACTGTCACTGGCCCTGACTGCTGCCGGAGGCAAGTCATGATCCGCATCCTTTCCTTTGTCATTTTTGTTTTCCTGCTGGCTGCCGGCTTTGCCTGGCTTGCTGATCGTCCAGGCGAATTGGCGGTTACGTGGCAAGGCATGCAGTATGAAGTGTCATTGCTGGTAGCGACCACAGCTGTTGTCGTCCTCATTGCGGTTGTGATGTTCTCGTGGTGGCTGATACGCACCCTTTACCGCTCGCCCGATCTGTTGCGTCGCCACTTTCGTGCCCGCAAGCGCGACCGGGGTTACCAGTCCTTGTCGACCGGCATTATTGCCGCTGGCGCGGGTGACAGCGGCGCGGCGCGGCGGATGGCCAAGCAGGCATCGAAGCTTTTGAACGCGGATCAGGAGCCGCTGATCAGGCTTCTGGATGCGCAGGCGACCATGCTCGAAGGGCGCACGGAAGATGCACGAAAACTGTTCGAATCGATGGTCGAAGATCCAGAAACCAAGCTGATCGGCCTTCGCGGTCTTTATCTTGAAGCTGACCGGCTCGGCGATATTTCAGCGGCCCGCCATTTTGCCAACCGCGCGGCAGAGGCTGCGCCGCATCTGGCGTGGGCGAGCAAGGTGGCGATGGAGAACCGGATTGCCAATGGTGATTTTGACGGGGCGCTTGGCCTTCTCGATCAACAGAAATCCGCCAAGTCGATCAGCAAGGATGCCGAGCGGCGACAGCGGGCGGTGTTGCTGACCGGAAAGGCGATCGCGCTTGTCACGGATGACCCGCAGTCCGCCCGCGCTGCCGCGTCTGAGGCCAACCGGCTCGCACCCGAACTGGTGCCCGCCGCTGTCACGCTCGCCGAGGTGCTGAACAAATTGAATGATCCGCGCAAGGCGCTGCGGACACTTGAATACACCTACAAGATCAACCCGCATCCCGAACTTGCCGACCTTTATGTGCGCTCCAAGGGCGGTGACAGGCCTGAGGACCGTTTGAAGCGGGCGCGGACGCTGGCGGGATTTGCGCCGGACAGCGCCGAGAGCGACATTGCCATCTCTCGGGCAGCGCTTGGTGCCGGACAGCATGGCGAGGCCCGAAAATATGCCGAAAGCGCCTTGGCCAAATCACCCCGCGAGAGCATTCATTTGATCCTTGCCGATATTGACCAGGCGGACAAGCGCGACACAGGCAAGGTGCGCGCGCATTTGTCCCGTGCGCTGCGCGCGCCGCGTGATCCGGCATGGACTGCCGATGGCATGGTCTCGGACCGCTGGTTGCCGGTTTCGCCGGTTTCGGGCCGGATTGACGCGTTTGAATGGAAAGTGCCGGTCGAGCGGTTGCAGCCGCTGCTTGATTTTGAACCCGAACCAGCGCCTGTTGAAGGGCCAAGTCCGGTCATCGAAATTGCAAGGCCGGTTGTCCCAGACGTCGTGGAAACGGCACCTGTTGCCGAGGCTGTCGCAGAGCCATTGCCGACGCGTGCTTTGCCGGACAAGGGCAAGGCACCAAGAAACGGCTTGGCTGCGGACATCAGTGCGGCGGAGGGGCTGCCGATGATTCCTGACGATCCGGGCGTAAAGCCGCGCGATGGTGCGGACGCAGGCGCAAAACGGTTCCGGCTGTTTTGAGGACAATGATGTTTGAACGATTCACTGCACTGCTCGACAGGCTTGCCGGGCATGAGACGTCTGACGACAAGATCCCGCCGTTGCAGCTTGCTGCGGCTGCGCTAATGTTTGCGATCATGGATGCCGACGGATACCGCGATGCCGCTGAACTTGAAAAGCTGGAGAGCACGCTGGCATCTTACTTCGCCATCGAGGGCGCGGCGCTGCAGGAATTGGTCTGGAAGGGCGAGGCGGCCGAGGCCGAGGCGGTTGATCTTTACCAATTCACCAGCGTCTTGGTGAAACTGCCCGAAGACGAGCGGCTGCACCTTCTCGAACTGTTGTTCGAGGTTGTGTATGCTGACGGCGAACTGCATGAGCTGGAAGACAATATGGTCTGGCGCATTGCCGAGCTTCTGGGCATATCGACCCGCGAACGGGTTGATCTGCGCCGGAAGGTGGCTGGAAAGCTCAAACGCTCCTGATTCAGACGCCGCCCTGCAAGCTGCGTGCCTTGCGCAGGGCCGGGAACATGGCGGCCCACAAAAGTGCTACGGCAATGGTGCCGATGCCGCCGAAGACCACGGCGGTTACCGCAGTGGTTCCCGCAGCCATCATGCCTGCACGGAACTCGCCAAGCTCGTTGGATGCGCCGACGAACACCATGTTCACCGCGTTTACGCGGCCGCGCAGGGCGTCCGGTGTCCACAGCTGGATCAGCACTTCGCGGATGTAAACTGAAATCCCGTCCGCAGCGCCAAGCAGCGCCAGTGCGGTGATGGACAGCCACGGAATGGTCGAAACGCCGAAGACGATGGTGAATGCGCCAAACAGCGCGACGGCGATGAACAGGATGTATCCGGCATGATCGCGGATCGGGTGGCCAGCCAGCCACAGCGCGACGAGCACGGCCCCGACACCGGGGGCGGCGCGCAACAGGCCGAGGCCCCAGGGTCCGAGCACCAGAATATCGCGCGCGTAGACCGGCAGCAGCGCAACTGCGCCACCGAGCAGGACGGCGAACAGGTCGAGCGAGACCGCTCCAAGCACGATCTTTTCGCGGAAAATGTAGCGGAAGCCGCCGAGAATGGTTTCAAGCGTGTTGCCGTGCATGGTTGAATGTTGCTTTGGCTTGGGGATTGCCATGACGGCGAGCGCTGAGACGGCCAGCATCACCGCCGCAACAGAATAGGCGGCATTCGGAGACAGGCCGTAAAGCAAACCGCCAGCCACCGGCCCGACGATGCTGGCGACCTGCCAGGCGGAGGAGTTCCACGAGACGGCATTGGCGAAGATGTCTTCCGGAACCAGATTGGCAGCGAGCGATGCGGCGGCAGGGCCGAAGAAGGCGCGGGCGGTGCCGATGACCACGAGAACGACAAAGATCGGCGTGACCGAAGTCGAACCAGTCAGCGTGAAATACAAAAGCGCCGCTGCGGATAGCGCTTCGACGGCTTCGCACACTGCCATGATGAGGCGGCGGCCGTAGCGGTCTGATGCGGCGCCCGTGACGAGGACGAGGATCAGTGCCGGTGCGAACTGCAGGATGCCAACCAACCCGAGATAGAAGGGATCGCGCGTCAGATCATAGACCTGCCATGCCACAGCCACCGAAATGATCTGCACTGCGAAAGATGCCAGAAAGCGGGAGGCCCAGAACAGGGCAAAGGAGCGGTAGCGGAAGGCGGCAAACTTGTCGGCGGCGGGCGCACTGTCGGGCATCTATGGACTTTC
>JANMQE010000152.1:0-1581 GCA_031370195.1 Phyllobacteriaceae bacterium | reverse complement strand
CAGCAGGATCAACCACAATCCGCGAGTGATAAGAAACCTTGATAACTCCGGTTTACTCTTGCCGCGCATCGTTTGCAGATAAGCACTGGTTCCCGCCAGAAATACAAAAATCGGGGCACAAAAATGTGTAATCCAGCGCGTGAAAAAAAGCGCAGGATTGGTTTGCGTCAGATCGGAAGGATCAAAATTCAGCCCGTCCCTGTGAAAAAAATCCCGCGTGTGATCCAACAACATAATCATCATGACAATGCCACGTAAGAGGTCTACGGAATTTACTCGTTGCATTGTGGGAGCTGGATTTTGAGGCGTACGCATAATCTTTAAGGATTTTCTGCGCGAATCATTTCTTCAACGGCAGATTGTTCGATTGGTTCGGTCAGCAGTTGTTGGATGCTCCAATGTTTTTTATTGAGCAGATGGGCGACCAATAAATTAAATCGCCAATATAAACCTGATTTTTCATAATCCATTTTGCGATCATCGGCGAGAAATGCGCGCCTTGCTTCGTCGTAGTTGAACGCCGCACCTTTGCCCACATAATCCGCGTAGCCTTCGCGTTTCCATTGTGGCAAGCGGTGATACGCGATCCCGCCAACGGTCTGACCGGTGAGGCTGTGGGCGATTTCGTGGGCGATGAAATAATCTAAAGAACGATCCGCCGCAACACGATTTCCTTTTGGACTAATCAAGCAATTTTCTTCAATGATCGAATCGCGCAAAAATACATTCGTTGTGAACGGATAATAATTGACGCCGCCTGCACCATACACATACGTGAAAAAGATGCGTTGTCGCCAACGCGCATTACAAATAAAGACCTGATGTTTTTGTGCAGGCGAATAGAGCGGCGAATTTGCCAGTTTGGTTTCGACTAATTGCAAAACCTGCTGACCAGCTTCTGGCACGAACGATTTATCAGAATACAGCGTCAGGTTTTTTGCGCTGACGGAAACGTGGAAGAACGGTTGCGGCACACTTAGCAATACCAATAACAACGCGACGACGGCAATCAACGCGGCTCCGATTTTTAGCAAGAGTTTCTTTTTGAGTTTCATGTGTAATTCCTCTGCTTAATACGGCTTACGTTCGTTCAGGTATTTGACGATGATCCGCTTCACTTTCAGCGCATCAATCAGTCTCTGCACTTTGTAAAGAATCTCGCCCGTCTGATCAATAGTTTTCTGGTGCGGATTGCGTTAGAAAACGAGAAGGAACCTGAAGCGGTAGTTCTTACGCTTCAGGCACACGCGAAGAGTGATGCTCCACGATCATCCATTTCCCGCCGCGTTTGCGAAACACAAAAGTGAAACGTGCGGGTCGCACCTCTGTCTTGCCAGCTACCACTTCTGAAAATGAGTAATAACCCGAATTGATTGCCACCTCGCCAAAAATACGAATGTGTTGCTCACCTAATGTACAGCGCACGGTCGGGCGTTGAGGCGCGGTTTTGAAATAC
Source organism: Phyllobacteriaceae bacterium (assembly GCA_031370195.1). Lineage (GTDB taxonomy): Bacteria > Pseudomonadota > Alphaproteobacteria > Rhizobiales > Rhizobiaceae > JANMEX01. The sequence goes on along the minus strand of JANMQE010000152.1, from coordinate 125 downwards.
TCTGCGACTTCAACAGGAGTCGCACGAATCGTTTTAGAAGTCGTTCCCCAGAGGACGGCTTCCGCGTCATACAATGCCGTGATGCGTGCAGGTTCACGACTGTTCAGTGCCGCGACCCAGGCGGT
>JANMQE010000143.1:0-2050 GCA_031370195.1 Phyllobacteriaceae bacterium | reverse complement strand
GCCAAAATGGCCTTGGTGGAGCGCTGACATGAACACCATGACCAACGGATATGTCCGCGTAACAGAAGAGCCCTCGCTGCCGCCGCCATTCACCGAAACCGGCATTGTCGGCTGGGCGCGCAAAAACCTGTTTGCGAGCGTCACAGACAGCGTGCTGTCGATTTTCGCATTCCTCATCCTCGCTTGGCTGCTGCCACCGATATTCCGCTGGCTTTTCATTGATGCGCAATGGACAGGCACCAACCGCACATTCTGCACCACAGCGGCGCAGGGCGGCATTCAGCCGGAGGGCTGGTCAGGTGCCTGCTGGGCGTTCGTTGGGGCAAAATTTGAGCAGTTCATGGTCGGACGCTATCCGGACGCCGAACGCTGGCGGGTGTGGCTGACAGCGGTGATATTTGCTGCAACTCTGATCCCGCTCGCCATGCCGAAAGTGCCTTACAAGGCGTTGAATGCTGCCGTAGTGTTCATCGTGTTCCCGATTGTCGCCTACATATTGCTGCGTGGCGGCATGTTCGGTCTTGCGGATATCGAAACGCAGCTTTGGGGCGGCTTGCTGGTAACGATGGTGATCTCGTTCGTTGGCATCACCGTCTCACTGCCGCTTGGCATTTTGCTCGCACTCGGACGGCGCTCGAAACTGCCGGTGGTCAAGTTCCTGTCTGTGGTGTTCATTGAGGCCGTGCGCGGCGTGCCACTGGTTACGGTGTTGTTCATGGCCTCCGTCATGCTGCCGCTGTTCCTTCCGCCCGGCACGACTTTTGACAAGCTGATGCGCGCGCTGGTTGGCGTTGCCCTGTTCTCGTCCGCCTATATGGCGGAAGTGATCCGGGGCGGGCTGCAGGCAATCCCGAAAGGGCAGTATGAGGGTGCGGATTCGCTCGGCCTTGGCTATTGGCAGAAGATGGGTCTCATTGTCATGCCACAGGCGCTGAAGCTGGTGATTCCGAGCATCGTCAACTCGTTCATCTCGCTCTTCAAGGATACCAGCCTAGTCTACATCATCGGCATGTTCGACTTGCTCGGCATTGTCCGCCAGAACTTCTCCGACGCCAACTGGGCGTCGCCATCCACCCCGAAATCCGGCCTCATTTTCGCGGCCTTCATTTTCTGGTTCTTCTGTTTCTCCATGTCGCGTTATTCGCAATTCATGGAACGGCAGCTGGAAACCGGTCACAAGCGTTAGGAGCGTTTCCAAGTTTGATGGAACATCAAACGTTTAAGGAAAACGCGACCAAGGAAAGAACAGGAGTTAGTCATGGCTGAACTTGCAGTTTCCACATCCACCGCCGCCGCCGTCCATATGATCGGCGTGCACAAATGGTATGGCGAATTTCATGTCCTCAAGGACATCAATCTGAACGTCGAAAAGGGCGAGCGCATCGTCGTCTGCGGCCCGTCCGGCTCCGGCAAATCGACCATGATCCGCTGCATCAACCGGCTGGAAGAGCACCAGAAGGGCCAGATCATTGTTGACGGCATTGAGTTGACCAATGATCTGAAGAAGATCGATGAAGTGCGCCGCGAAGTTGGCATGGTGTTCCAGCACTTCAACCTGTTTCCGCATCTCACCATCCTGCAAAATTGCACGCTGGCCCCGATTTGGGTGCGCAAGATGCCGAAGAAAAAGGCCGACGAAGTTGCGATGCACTATCTCGAAAAGGTCAAGATCCCCGAACAGGCCAACAAATATCCGGGCCAGCTCTCCGGCGGCCAGCAGCAGCGCGTCGCGATCGCCCGCTCGCTCTGCATGAATCCGCGCATCATGCTGTTCGACGAGCCGACATCGGCGCTCGACCCCGAGATGGTCAAGGAGGTGCTCGACGTGATGGTCAGCCTGGCCGAGGAGGGCATGACCATGCTCTGCGTCACCCACGAAATGGGCTTCGCCCGGCAGGTGGCCAATCGCGTGATCTTCATGGACCAGGGCCAGATCATCGAAGAGAACGAGCCGGAAGAGTTCTTCTCGCACCCCAGGCACGAGCGCACCAAGCTCTTCCTCAGCCAGATCCTGCATTAGCAGCAACGGGTTACGGGTGTGACGCTGCGG
>JANMQE010000123.1:0-14972 GCA_031370195.1 Phyllobacteriaceae bacterium | reverse complement strand
CGAAGACGATAAATCATCCGCACCGCTCAGCCGGTTTCAAGGTGTTGAAGGCACCAGACATTCCTTCGGTGTTGGTTGAGCTCGGCTATTTGTCGAATCCGGACGATGAAAAACTTGTGTCTGATCCGGTGTGGCGCAAGGGCGTGCTCGAGGAAATGGCAAAGTCAATCAGCGAATATGCTTTAAAGCAGGGCGTTTTGCGCCAGTAGGAGTTGATTTCATCGGGGAGTTGTTGCTTTTGCGCAATGGTGCGGGCCAAGCAAATCGCGTAAAGTCACAGCGGTGAGATTGCTTGTTCACGGGATTGCCGCATTTGTCGGCAAGTGGATCAAACGACGCAAGGAAAGCCGGACTTGGTGTATGCCAGATTCCGGTACAACGGGGTGGTCCGGCCACCCGGGGATCAGATGATCAGGCTGCTCGGTTATTTCTTCGGCATTGGCGCATTGCTTTTCCTTCTCGTGGCAGGCGGGATCGGACTCTATATCGGTCGTCTTTCCAAGGATTTGCCGGATTATCAGGTGCTGGCAGAATATCAGCCGCCTGTGACGACGCGCGTGCACTCTGTTGACGGCGCACTTATGGGCGAGTTTGCCAAGCAAAAGCGCCTCTACCTGCCGATTCAAGCTGTGCCCGATATGGTCAAGGCTGCCTTCCTTTCGGCTGAAGACAAGAATTTCTACCAGCATCCGGGCATCGACATTTATGGTCTGGCGCGGGCGATTGCGACGAATGTGCAGAACTTTGGGTCCGGCAAGCGGCCCATCGGCGCGTCAACGATCACGCAGCAGGTCGCGAAAAACTTCCTGTTGTCTTCCGATCAGACGATTGATCGCAAGATCAAAGAGGCGATTCTTTCTCTGCGCATTGAGCAGGCATACTCCAAGGACAGAATCTTGGAGCTCTATCTCAACGAAATCTTCTTTGGCCTGAATTCTTACGGCATCGCCGGTGCGGCCCTGACCTATTTTGACAAGTCGGTCAACGAACTGACCATCCCCGAAGCCGCCTATCTTGCGGCTTTGCCCAAAGGTCCATCCAATTATCACCCCTTCCGCCAGACCGAGCGAGCCATCGAGCGGCGCAACTATGTTATCGATCAAATGGTCGAGAACAAATTCGTGTCAGCGGCCGACGGCGTTGAAGCCAAGAAGCAGCCTTTGGGCGTGAATTTGCGCAGCGGGGGTCAGACGGTTTTTGCGGCGGAGTATTTCACCGAGGAAGTGCGCCGCGAAATCGTCGCGCGTTACGGCGAAGAAGCGCTTTATGAGGGCGGCTTGTCTGTGCGCACGACGCTTGATCCGAAACTTCAACTTTTGGCCCGCGCTGCCTTGCACCGCGGTCTTCTAAAGTATGACGAGCAGCAAGGCTATCGCGGTGCGTTCAAGACAATTGACGTCAGTGCCGATTGGGGCAAGGCGTTGGGCGAGGTTGAGAATTACTACGATCTGCCCGAGTGGAAGCTTGCGGTGGTGCTCGACGTGACTGAAGAGAGCGCGTCACTCGGATTGCAGCCTTTGAAGGATGTGGCCGGCACACTTTCCGGGACCCGTGAGCAATTCAGCCTCGCACCGGAGAATTTCAAATGGGCGATGACGCTGCGTGTCGATGGCAAGCGGGTGAAAGCCAAGACATTTGCCGATGTTTTGCATGTTGGCGATGTCGTTTTCGTTGAAAAGAATGAGGAAGGCAATTGGCGCTTGCGCCAGATACCCGCGGTTTCCGGAGCGTTGGTGGCGATGGACCCGCACACCGGGCGTGTGCTTGCGATGATCGGCGGCTTTTCCTATGCGCAGTCGGAGTTCAACCGCGCCACTCAAGCGATGCGCCAGCCGGGGTCGTCATTCAAGCCGTTCGTTTACGCCGCAGCACTCGACAACGGCTACACGCCGGCTTCAGTGGTTCTTGATGCGCCAATCAGTATCGACCAGGGCGGATCACTCGGCGTCTGGGAGCCCAAAAACTATTCCGGCAAGCCGGCTGGACCGTCCACCTTGCGCGGTGGCATTGAGCAATCGCGAAATCTCATGACGGTGCGGCTTGCCAAAGACATGGGCATGAAGCTGGTCGCCGAGTACGCCGAACGTTTCGGCGTCTACGACAAAATGCTCCCTGTTCTGTCGATGGTGCTTGGCGCTGGCGAGACGACCGACATGCGCATGGTTTCGGCGTTCGCGGTGTTTGCCAATGGCGGGCGGGCGATCAAGCCCTCGCTCATCGACAGAATTCAGGACCGGTTTGGCAAGACCATATTCAAGCATGACGAGCGGACCTGCGAGGGTTGTGCGGCGACAAGCTGGCTGGATCAGCCGGAGCCGGAGCTGATAGACAATCGCGATCAGGTGTTGGATCCGATGACGGCATATCAAGTCACCTCCATGCTCGAAGGCGTTGTCCAGCGCGGCACTGCCGCCAACATCAAAGACATCGGGTTTCCTGCGGCCGGCAAGACTGGAACCACAAACGAAGAAAAGGACGCTTGGTTCGTTGGCTACACGCCTGACTTGGTCACCGGAATCTTCATCGGCTACGACCAGCCGACTCCAATGGGCAAAGGCTCGACCGGTGGTGCGCTCGCGGCTCCGATATTCAAAGAGTTCATGCAAAAGGCGCTTGAAGGCAGGCCTCCCGTGGATTTCCGCGTCCCTGAGGGAATGACCGTTGTTGCGATTGACCGCAAGACTGGCATGAAGGCGTTCGGCGAGGGCAAGGGCGTCATCATGGAAGCGTTCAAGCCGGGTACGGGACCTGCCGATTCTTACTCGGTCATCGGCATTGAGGACATCGCCGTTCAGGAGCGGGGGCCCACCCTTTCCCCGACTGCAACCAAGATTATCGAACAAGGCGGCGGCGGACTCTTCTAAGAGCACACCAGCTTTACACCGCGCGGACCCGACACTATGGTCCGCGCGATTTTCTTATTGGCAATTCAGGAAGACAGACATGCGCGCGGAGATGGAGACCTTGGTCGATGAGATCAAGCAGGCAATCAGCCTGCTGAGGAGGCATCTTTGACTGGGATCAGGCACTCAAACGACTTGGTTACCTGAACGAACGCGCGGAAGATCCGACGCTGTGGGACAACGCCCAAGACGCGCAAAACCTGATGCGCGAGCGGCAGGAACTCGACGATTCCATCGCATCGGTGCGCAGCCTTGAGTCGACCTTGCGCGACAATGTCGAGATGATCGGTCTGGGCGAAGAAGAGGGCGATGCAGCCATTGTCAGTGAGGCGGAAGATGCCATCCGTGCAATTTCAGCCGAAGTGAACAAGCGTCAAGTCGAATCACTGCTGTCAGGTGAAGCAGACAAGAACGACGCTTTCCTTGAAGTCCATGCCGGCGCTGGCGGCACCGAGAGTCAGGATTGGGCCTCGATGCTGCTCCGTATGTATACGCGCTGGGCCGAGCGAAAGCGCATGAAGGTCGAGCTTCTGGAATATCATGACGGCGAAGAGGCGGGCATCAAGTCGGCGACTTTGCTGATCAAGGGGCACAATGCCTATGGCTGGCTGAAGACGGAATCGGGCGTCCACCGGCTCGTGCGCATATCTCCATATGATTCCAATGCGCGGCGGCACACGTCGTTTTCGAGTGCATGGATTTATCCAGTGGTCGATGATTCCATTGACATCGATGTCAAGGAATCCGATTGCCGGATCGATACGTATCGCTCCTCTGGCGCAGGCGGGCAGCACGTCAACACCACAGACTCTGCCGTGCGCATCACCCACATCCCGACAAATATCGTTGTGCAATGCCAAGCCGACCGGTCGCAGCACAAGAATCGTGCCACGGCATGGTCGATGCTGCGTGCGCGCCTTTATGAGCATGAGCTGGAAAAGCGTGAAGCGGCGGCCAACAAGGAAGCATCCTCAAAGACGGATATTGGCTGGGGCCATCAGATAAGGTCTTATGTGATGCAGCCCTATCAGATGGTCAAAGATCTTCGCACCGGCTACGAGAGCTCGGCACCGCAAGACGTGCTGGATGGCGACCTTGACGGTTTCATGGAGGCCTCGCTGGCGCAGCGCGTGCATGGCGGCAAGGCTGAAGTGCAGGATATCGATTGATCGTTGATCTTGGTCGCAGATTTATAGCAGCGGCGAAATCTTGCGGCCGATATTCAAGTAGCGCCATGGGTCGATAGGGTTGTTGTCGACCCGGATTTCATAATGCAAATGAGGGCCTGTGGAGCGGCCTGTGCTGCCGGCTTCAGCGATGGTGTCGCCTGCTGCAACATTGTCGCCTGCGGTCACCAGTATGCGATTGAGGTGCCCGTAGCGGGTGATCATGCCGCCCTGATGTTGGATTTCAACCATGTTGCCGTAGCCACCTTTGATGCCTGCGCTGACAACAACGCCCGACGCTGGCGCTTTAATTGCCCTGCCTGTTTCAGCGCGGAAATCTATGCCGGCATGGAACGCCTCGGTTCCAAGCAGGGGGTCTTTGCGGTAGCCGAAACGGCTCGTGATGTCGGCACCTGGCACCGGATTGGCGATGGGATAGCGCTTGGCCTGCGATCTCATGCTGTCGAGTTTGGTCAGCGCTTGATCGAGATTGTCTACCTCCTTGTCAAACGCGGTTATTTTTCTGCCTTCGCTGGCGGGAATGAACGGACCGCCTTCGGCAATCGCGTCCCTGTCTGACACAGGCAAGCCACCGGACTGAAGCGCGGTCCGGATTTCATCGGCGCTCGCCTTTGCGTCGTTGGCCAGAGTCCGAATCTCGGCTACCTGCCGCGCTTCGATATCCTTGATTGAATGACTGACGGAAGCGAACAATTCGTCTGCCTTGTCGGCAGCAGACTTCTCGGGCACTTTGCGTTTGCCACCGAATATGCCTGCCAGCAGTGACTGGGACGGTTCGACAGCGGCAGATCCAAGAACTGCGTCAGGCTTGCTTGCCGGGAGCGGGATGCTGCCGGTCTTGGTGTTGTCGCGGGCGCGGTCCAACAAGGGACCAAGGCGTCCGGAACGCGATGAGAGCTGATCTTGTCGCTCAAGCAGCTCGGTGACTTTGGTTTCCATCATCTGCTGATCGAGCAGTTGGCGCGACGTGATGCGGTCCACTTGTGCGCGCAGAGCGGCAATCCGGTCTTCATAGGCCTGTTGAATTCGTGCCTGACGCGACACGGTTGCGCCGATCAGATCATCGCGCATCACCAGATAGGAGGTCGCAAGAAGGTATCCGACCGCGATGGCCGACAGCACAGCACCAATTGAGAGTGTCAGCCACGGCCTGACCGTGAAGTGGCTGACGCTATCGCCATGGGCGATGATGATAGTGTGTGGCTCCCGCCTTTTGCCAAATACCGGCTGCGCGCCGACACTGCCTACACGATTGACCGCCATCGGATAATCACTTTACTGACTGACTGATGCGTTCAATTAGAAACTGTTATGGTTAACAATCTCTTTTGGCAGGCGCTTTGAGGTGGATGTTATTCGCCTACTTGCGGTTTTTTAGCGTTTCAAGGACTGCTTCTGCATGACCTGGCACGCTCACACCTTTCCAGACCGCTTCAATCGTTCCGTCTTCGCCAATGAGAAATGTTGAGCGATTGACGCCCATGTATTTTTTGCCATACATGCTTTTCTCGATCCAAAGACCGTAAGCCTGTATCGCAGTTTTCTCCTCGTCAGCGAGCAGGCTGATGCTCAAATCGTGTTTCGTGCTGAACTTGACATGAGACTTCACGCTGTCCGGTGATACGCCGATCACCACGGCACCCGACTTTGCAAATTCATCGACCAGACAGGTGAAGTCCTTCGCCTGAATGGTGCATCCGCTGGTATCGTCTTTCGGGTAAAAGTAGAGGACGACTTTCTTGCCCTTGAGAGACGCCAGAGAAACCAGATTGCCTGTTTCGTCGGGGAGTGAAAAATCCGGGGCTGTGCTGCCAATTTCGAGTGCCATGCGGTTGCCTTTCTTTGAGGTCATTCATCTAGTAGCGGAAATAGTTAGTGCGCTGTCAGACAGCGTCGATACGTGATTCCATACTGGAGATGCTATTGACAGACGCGAATGATGAACATGAAAAAATCCGGTTCTCCCGCAAGGACCGGCACGATCTTGATCTTCTGCCGTCTGCCAGCAAGCGCCACACTGCGGCGGCAAGGGGTGCTCGACTTCTTCGCAGGATCACCAAGTTTTTCTTTTGGTCGATCGCGGCAATCAGCGTTGCCTTTATCGCGGCGATAGGCTGGCTGGCGGTGTTCGGGTTTTCCAACAGTTACTTCTCCCGCACGACAGAAAATCTCATCCAATCCGTTGCCGGTTCAAATGTTGAAACGGGATTGGAGAGTGCAAAACTCTCGCTGGACAAGTCTGGAAACCTGGCCTTTCAAGGCAACAACCTCACCATTCGTGGCTCCGGACAAACCAGCATGTCAGGCAGCGCGGATGAAATCCGGATCGGCCTCAAGAGCAAAGCCCTGATTGGCGGCGTGTTAGATATCGGCGTGTTTGAAGCGGATGGCGTGCAGCTCCAGTTGCCAGCCGCTGACGGTTGGAAGGTTTTTGATCGGTTCAAGACAGCGGGTGGACAATATTCTCCTGCCAATATTCCGTTGGACGTTGCACTTCTTGTCGAGCAGTTTCGGAAACAATTGTCCTTGCGCAACGCTGATGTCATTATTCTGAAAGACGTTATTTTCTCCAGAGGCGGTAGTGGCTCGACGCTTCCAGCATTCAAAACATTGACAATCGCATCCAAGGAAAACGGTGCGTTTTCAATCAGCGGCGCAGCGACTTTTTCCGGCCAAAACGTTTCCATTGAAGGAACCATCTCCGCAGCCGATCAATATGATTTCATAATGTCTGGCCTTTCATTCGGAACCGCGCCTCTCACAGGCGAACTTGTGACGGCGAAGTTCCGATCTGGCGCGTCTGGCAACATCAGGATCACGGGTGACCATTTGTTGGGCAAGCGCCGGATTGTCGTTGAGAACCGGATTGGCGAGTTTGCCTGGACATCTCGAAAAGACGTTCGTTTTGCAGGCGACGCTGTCGTGAGGCTCGAACTGGTGGAAGGGGTGGAGAAAGTCGAAATCCAGCCCTCATCCATCAAGATGGGATTGAACAAGATTGAGTTTTCAGGCGCTGTCGGCCCCTCGCCAAGCAGCGACGCTGCCAACGTCGGGCAGTACCGGTTTGAGATCGTCTCCAATGACAGCAAGCTTCAGCCCTCGGATTCGCCGGAGCGACGGCTTGATCTGGCGTTTCAGCTTTCGGGAACCGTAGAACCGGACGCCAAAACGGTGCGGTTTGCGCAGATGGCTGCGCGCACACTTGGCGGCGATGCTTTCGGACAGGGAACGATGCGTTTCCTTGGTGGCACGCCAGAAATGATTTTTGGTCTGCGCATTCCCAACATGAAGATATCGGACGCAAAGCAACTGTGGCCAGCGATGATCGCATCCAGCGCGCGCAAATGGGTGCTGGAGCATGTCTACGGCGGCACAATTACTGATAGCAAGATCGATGTGACATTCAAGGCCGGGTTCTTTGACGCACTGCCAACTGGCGTAGTGCGTGACCCGATCAACCCGGATCAGTTCAGCGGCGATTTCAATGTCCGGAATGCAAGAGTTGACCTCATCGGAGACTTGCCTCCGGTCCGGGATGCGATAGGGCGTGTTGAAGTGCGTGGCTCTGATACCGTTGTCACCATCAGCAAAGGCACAGCCTATCTGGAAGACGGCTCGACAGCGGAAGCATCGAACGGCACGCTGTCCATCCCCTTTGTTCCCGGCAAACCGGTTGTTGGCATTCTTTCGATTGACGTGGCGGGCGAGGTGCAAACCATCGCAAGTCTTGCCGACCGCGAGCCGATCAACGCAATGGACAAGGCACCGGTTTCAGCCAGTGACCTTTCGGGAAACGCGGTCGCGCACATCAACGCTACATTTCCGCTGCGCAAGAGTGATGGCACGCCATCGACTGTCTGGAAAGCCGCGGTGGATTTCACCGGGCTGTCGATCGCCAAAGATTTTGACGGACAAAAACTGTCAGACGCTGATGGACGGCTTGAGGTGGATCAGCAGGTGGCAACCTTTACTGCCAATGGCAAACTGAATGACATACCGGCAGAAATCAGTCTGACCGAACCGATTGGCGGCTCCGGTGCAAAGCGCGATCTCAGTGCCAAGCTCAAACTTGACGAGAAAGCCCGCGCAGCGTTGATGCCGGGGCTTGGCGACATGCTCAAAGGCACAGCCAGTGTTGAAGTGACTGGCAGCAGCGGCGCGCAAGTCATAAAGGCGGACCTTAAAAATGCGACGCTGAACTTGCCTTGGGCCGGTTGGTCGAAAGGTAACGGCGTTCCTGCAATTGCCACATTCAAGCTCTCAAAAAATGGTGATTCGACATCGATTGATGATTTCAAACTTGAAGGCGGCACGTTCCGGTTTATTGGCAGCATGGATATGGCGGGTGGCAAACTCTCCAAGGCCAATTTCAGCTCTGTCCGGCTGAATCGTGGCGACAATGCCGCGGTGTCAATTCAGCGTTCCAAAGATGGCTACGACATTTCCGTCAATGCCGACTCGCTTGATTTGCGCAGTCTCTTGAAGAAGGTGTTGAACAGTTTCGAGAGCGCCGCCAAGGCAGCCGGGTCGGACACGATCAGGGTAAACGCGACAATTGGATCGGCGACAGGGTTTGGCTCTGAGACATTGCAGAATGTCAAAGCCAGTTATGTCGGGCGGGGTGCGAATGTCATTTCTTTCAATGCCAATGCCAAGACGAATGGTGGTGGCTCGGTCAAAGTTGAAAATGGTACCGAAAACGGGCGCAGGACGGTCAATATACAGACCGGTGATGGCGGCTCATTGCTGCGGTTTTTTGACTATTACGACAAAATGTCCGGCGGCCAGATCAGTGTTGCGCTGTCTTCCTCTGGCGACGGACCGCTGGGCGGCGAGATTGATGCGCGCAATTTCACCATTGTCGGCGAGCCGCGCCTGAAATCACTGGTCGGCACGCCGGTAACGCCGGATGGGCAGAGTGTCGCAAAAGCAGCCAAGAACAAGATTGACGTGACGCGCGTCAAATTTCAGCGCGGCTATTCGGTGATCCAGAAGGGCGACGGCTACCTCAGGCTCGGCAAGGGAATTCTCCGGTCGGACCAAATCGGCCTGTCCTATGAGGGCACGCTTTACGACCGGGACGGTCGCATCAACATGACCGGAACATTTCTTCCCGCGTTCGGCCTCAACCGGCTGTTTGGCGACATTCCGATTATCGGCGACATTTTGGGCAATGGCCGCGACAACGGCCTGATCGGCATCACATTCAAGCTGTCAGGACCGGCAAAATCACCGAAGCTGTCGATCAACCCGCTGTCGTTAGTGGCACCGGGGATTTTCAGGCAGATATTTGAGTTCCAGTGAGACCAACTGAGTCCAGTGAAATGCAACTTTAAATATTTGCCGGTACAAGAGCATAACAGAGATTTGCGTGATTGCGGAAGCGACTGATGAAAACCCATGTGACATTTCGGTCGAACCTATTTCCGTCCTATGGGTCGGACGTTGAAGGCCCGAACTTTGAAAACGGCGTCTACGGAAAACGTCTGGCGGATTTTCTCAGCGAGAAACTTCCAAGCCAAGGGTTCCACATAGCAGACTGCTTTGCGGAGGACTGGGGATGGCTGGTGGCTATCAAACACGACCAGAAGTTTCCGTTGTTTATCGGGTGCGGCCATTCTGAGGAATCTGACGACTGCTATGTATGCTTTATTGAACCTAATAAACCGGTGATCCGCCGATGGTTCAAAAGGATCGAAGTAGGCGATTCCGTTTCAAATTTGGCATCGTCGCTGAACAAGATTCTTGAGGCCGACCCGTTGATTCACTCCATCGAATGGAATGAAGCATAGGCACTGCAAGGGGCGGTTTCAAAGGGGCCTAAGCAGTATGTGCTTTTTCTTGCCTACAGACAGCTTGATCACGCCGTCTCCAGTGAGATCGAAAGTAGAAACCACCTGGCGGTCATCAGTAGCAGGAGCGTCGTTTACCTTTACCGCAGCGCCTTGAATATGGCGGCGGGCTTCTCCGTTTGATGCGGCTAGGCCGGCCTTTACAATAAGGCTCAACAAGCCGATGCCAGCGTCCAGTTCGGCCTTGGCGACATTGATCGACGGCAAGTCGTCGGAAAAGCCACCGGCTTCGAATGTCTTACGCGCCGTTTCCATAGCTTCATCGGCGGCTTGACGTCCGTGAACAATTGCGGTTGCCTCGGTCGCCAAAATCTTCTTGACCTCGTTGATCTCGCCGCCATTGAGCGCTGCTAGCCGTGCGATCTCGCTCATTGGCAGGCGCGTGAAGATTTTGAGGAACTTGCCAACGTCGGCGTCTTCGGTGTTGCGGAAATACTGCCAGAAGTCATAGGGGCTGAAGAGGTCGCCATTAAGCCACACCGCGCCCTTGGCGGTCTTGCCCATCTTGGCACCGGAAGAAGTGGTGAGCAGCGGCGTGGTGAGTGCGAAGAGCTGCGGCTCACCCATGCGGTGGGCGAGATCGACGCCGTTGATGATGTTGCCCCACTGGTCTGAGCCGCACATTTGCAGCGTGCAGCCATGGCTCTTGTTCAGCTCGACGAAATCATAGCCCTGCATGATCATGTAGTTGAATTCGAGGAAAGACAGCGACTGTTCACGGTCAAGGCGGGTTTTCACCGAATCGAACGCCAGCATGCGGTTGACCGAGAAAAAGCGCCCGACATCGCGCAGAAAATCGACGTATTTGAGCTGCATCAGCCAGTCGGCATTGTTGACCATGAAGGCATCGGTTCTGCCTTCGCCATAGGTAAGGATGCGGCCGAAGATTTTCTTGATGCCGGAAATGTTCTCGTTGATCTTGTCCATAGACAAGAGGCTGCGCTGGTCGTCGCGGAAGGAAGGGTCGCCGACCATCGAGGTGCCGCCGCCCATCAGCGTGATCGGCTTGTGGCCGGTTTGCTGCAGCCAGTAGAGCATGGTGACGGAGATCAGATTGCCGATGTGCAAGGACGTCGCGGTGGCGTCGTAGCCGACATAGCCCGTGATCGTGCCTTCGAAGGCGGCCTTGTCCAGCGCATCCGGATTTGAAATCTGGTGGATTAGCCCACGTTCATCGAGGACATTGAGGAAATCGGAACGGTAGGCGGCCATGCTTGGTGCTTTCAAAGTGTAATGTCTGTTTGGATTTGCAATTGGCGCGCCTTTAGCATCGTTTGAAGCGAATCGACAAGAACGGAGCCATCATGAGCCTCATGCGAGCCATCGGCCTGATGAGCGGAACGTCAATGGATGGCATTGATATCGCCATGATTGAGACGGACGGGATGAGCGTGGTGCATCGCGGGCCTTCGCTGGAGCTCGCATATGACCCGGCATTCCGAAGAAAGTTGGCGCACGCGCTGGAGGATGCGAAGGGGATTGTTCGGCGTGAGGAGCGGCCCGGCAACCTCTCAGATGTCGAAAAGGATTTGACCGCGCGCCACGCGGAGGCGGTGCGGCAGTTTCTGGCCGCAAACGAGATCGATTCCGCCAGTGTAACTGTGATCGGGTTTCACGGGCAGACGGTGCTGCACCGGCCTGAACGGGCGCTGACGGTGCAGCTCGGCGACGGGCAGGTGCTGGCCGACTTGACCGGTATTCCGGTTGTCTATGACCTTCGTGCCAATGACATGGTGCACGGCGGGCAGGGCGCGCCGCTGGTGCCGGTTTATCATCAGGCGCTGGCAGCGGGGCTTGAGGGAGAGGTTGCGTTTGTCAACGTTGGAGGCATATCGAATGTCACATTTGTGGGCCGCGACCATGATCCTGTGGCGTTCGACAGCGGCCCGGGTAACACGCTGATAGACCAATTGATGCAGCAGAATGCGGGCATTCCGTATGATGATGGCGGTCGTATTGCTTCTGAAGGCGGGGTGGACGAAGGTATCGTGGCGCAATGCCTTGCCATGCCATTCTTTGCCAAGGGGCCGCCGAAATCGCTCGACCGCAATGATTTTTCACCAGAAATGGTGGCGGGGCTTGAACTTGCCGATGGGGCCCGCACACTGGCAGCGATTTCGGCGCGGGCGGTCTTCAAGGCTGGCGAGCATGCGCCAAGGCTGGTAACGCAATGGATCATTTGTGGTGGCGGACGCAAAAACCGGATGATTGTCAATGACTTGCGAGAGCTGGCCGAGAAATTGAATCAGCAGGTTCTGCTTGCCGAAGATGCGGGCTTTGACGGTGGCGCGACGGAGGCAGAGGCATGGGCCTATCTGGCGGTGCGCTCGCTCAAAGGTCTGCCGATCACATTTCCGGAGACGACGGGCGTCAAAGCGCCCGTTTCCGGTGGAAAACTGGCAAAGCCAAGAGTTTCCTAGCGCAGCCGCTTCACGCGCCCCGGTCCATCACCGCCTGCCAGACGCATGTCAAGATAATCCGAGCATTCGGTGATCAGCTCGTCCTGCTGGCCTTGAAAGAAATGGTTTGCGCCGACCATGGTCTTTTGCGTGATGGTGATGCCCTTCTGCGTCTTCAGCTTGTCGACCAAACCTTGCACGTCCTTCGGAGGGGCGACGCGGTCCTGATCGCCGTGGATAATGAGGCCTGACGACGGGCAGGGAGCAAGAAACGAGAAATCATAGGTGTTGGGCTGAGGCGCGACAGTGATGAAGCCTTCGATTTCCGGTCTGCGCATCAGGAGCTGCATGCCGATCCACGAGCCGAATGAATAGCCGGCCACCCAGCAGGTCTTCGAGTCCGGATGATGCGACTGGATCCAGTCGAGCGCGCCGGCAGCGTCAGCAAGCTCGCCCGCGCCATGGTCGAATTCGCCCTGGCTGCGGCCGATGCCGCGGAAATTGAAGCGCAGAGTGGTGAAATTGCGCTTCTGGAACATGTAGAACAGGTCGTAGACGATCTTGTTATTCATCGTGCCGCCAAATTGCGGATGCGGATGCAGGATCATGGCGATCGGCGCGCCCTTGTTGGTCGAGGGCTGGTAACGGCCTTCAAGACGTCCGTCCGGGCCGTTGAAAATCACTTCAGGCATAATCACTCCGCTGCATTTCAATGAGTTCGACCATTGGATTGCGCTCCCGTGGGCCGAACCAGACACTGCTCACGCTGCTTCTTCATGAAAGTCAGGGCCGTGCCGGTCTTCAGTGCGGCTTCCATAGGCCATTCGAGGCGCAGAATTCAAGAAAATTGCATCGGGGCAATTTGTGCGGCAAAAGGCGGTCATGACAACGCGAACGTATCTCGACTTCAATGCCACATACCCACTGCTGCCCGATGCGCGGCAGGCAGTGCTCCTTGCTTTGGATACCATTGGAAATCCGTCATCCGTCCATGCCGAGGGGCGCAAATCGCGGCAAATCATTGATGAGGCGCGGCGGTCTGTTGCGGGTCTTGTGAACGCAAAGCCTGAACATGTGACCTTTACATCCGGTGCGACCGAGGCGGCGAACCTCCTGTTGACGTCGCAGTGGAAACTCGGACGTGCGCGGCTGGCGATGTCAAAGCTCTATATTTCTGCGGCGGAGCATCCGTGCTTGCTGGCCGGCGGACAGTTTAGTTATGAAAATGTCGTCGTTCTGCCTGTGACGCGGTCTGGCGAACTTGACTTGGCAACGCTTGAGCGCGCGCTTGCGGGCCATGACTTGAGCGCTGGGCTGCCGCTGGTTGGCATTCATCATGCCAACAATGAGACGGGTGTTGTCCAGCCGATCGAAGCAATTGCTGCCATGGTCAAGGGTTATGGCGGTATCTTGGTTGTCGATGCCGTGCAGACATTTGGGCGGATTCCTCTCGATATATCATCCGGTTGCGGCGATTTTTTCATTGTCTCTTCGCACAAGATCGGCGGGCCGAAGGGCGCGGGTGCGATCATTGGTGTGACCGATTTGATGATGCCTGTGCCGCTGTTGCGCGGCGGGGGGCAGGAGAAGGGGCATCGAGCCGGCACCGAATCGTTGCCTGCGATTGCCGGATTTGGCGCTGCGGCGAAGGCTGCCGTTGGACGACTTGTGCGGGCGGGCGCTATGGCTGAGAATCGCGATGTCATTGAAATGACGATCCGGGAGATTGCGCCGGGCGCCATGTTCCACGGCCAATCGGCCGCTGCCCGATTGCCAAATACTGTGTTCTTTACAATGCCCGGAATGTGCGCCGAAACCGCGCAGATTGCGTTCGATTTGGCGGGCATCGCGCTCAGTGCAGGCTCGGCCTGTTCGTCTGGGAAAGTCGGACCTAGTCACGTTTTGAAGGCCATGGGTGTCGATAGCGGTGATGGCGCGTTGCGGGTTTCCATTGGGCTGGAAACGAGTGACGGGGACATTGAGGCGTTCCGCCTTGCGCTTGAAAGTGTCGCCGCGCGGCGCAAGACGGCGGCGGCCTGAGCGCGCGAGGCGGGAGAAGGCGGGAAATAGCGGCAATTGCGCGCTTTCCTTGAGAAAACGTCGTTTCCAGATTGGATTTATTCCAAAGAGTGGACTATGTAGACTTCACATCCGCTGAAAACGAGCGGACTCCCAATCGACTGTCGGAACCTTGAATTCCGGAAAGCCAGGAGACGCGATATGCCTGCAGTGCAGGAGACCATTGATCAGGTCAAACTGATTGACGTTGATCAATACAAGTATGGGTTCGAGACGATCATCGAATCCGACAAGGCCCCCAAGGGCCTGAACGAGGACATTGTCCGCTTCATTTCCGCCAAGAAGAACGAACCCGAGTGGATGCTCGAGTGGCGGCTGGAAGCCTTTGCGCGATGGCTGACGCTGGAAGAGCCGACTTGGGCGCGGGTCGATTATCCGAAGATCGATTTTCAGGACGCCTTTTATTATGCCGCGCCGAAGAGCACCAAGGGGCCGTCGTCAATTGAAGATGTCGATCCAGAGCTTTTGAAAGTTTACGCCAAGCTCGGCATTCCGCTGCAGGAGCAGGAAATCCTGGCCGGTGTCGAAAACCGCCGCGTGGCCGTGGATGCG
>JANMQE010000058.1:0-3703 GCA_031370195.1 Phyllobacteriaceae bacterium | reverse complement strand
AGCGGGGCAGGGCGCGAGGCATTGCCCTTGCCCGCCAGTGCAAGGTTCATCGGGAAAGCGTCAAAGCTCTCAATCATCCGCTCAATGTGCCACGCGCCGGTGCAAGTCGTCGCCAGCGTGCCATGCGCGGGTCCGGACCCGCCGCCCAGCATCGTCGTCACGCCGCTCATCAGCGCTTCGTCAATCTGCTGCGGGCAAATGAAATGGATATGCGCATCCATTCCGCCCGCGGTAAGAATTTTGCCCTCTCCTGCAATGGCTTCCGTCGAAGGCCCGATGATAATCGTAATGCCCGGCTGCGTGTCCGGATTGCCCGCCTTGCCAATGGCAAAAATGCGCCCGTCCTTCAGCCCCACATCCGCCTTGTAAATGCCCGTATGATCTACAATCAGCGCGTTGGTGATGACGGTATCAACTGCCCCCTCCGCCCGCGTCGCCTGGCTCTGCCCCATCCCGTCGCGGATCACCTTGCCGCCACCAAATTTCACTTCCTCGCCATAGGTGGTGAAATCCTTCTCGACCTCAATAATGAGATCGGTATCGGCAAGGCGAACTTTGTCCCCGGTGGTGGGGCCGAACATCTGTGCGTAGGTGGCGCGGGAGATACGTGCGGGCATGTCAGAGCTTTCCCATAATGTCAGAGTTTACCCATCACTTCCTGCCGGAACCCATAAACCGTGCGCCCGCCGGAAAGCGGAACCAGCGTCACATCGCGCTTCTGGCCGGGTTCGAACCGAACAGCGGTGCCGGCGGCAATATCGAGCCGCATGCCTCGGGCTTGTGCGCGATCAAAGATCAGCCCCGGATTGGTTTCAAAAAAATGATAGTGCGAGCCAACTTGCACCGGCCTGTCGCCGGAGTTGGCGACCGTAAGTGTAACGGTTGGCGCGCCTGCATTGAGCTCAATGTCGCCGGATTTGGGGAAGATTTCACCTGGGATCATCGCGCTCACCGTATCGGCTCGTGCACAGTGACCAACTTTGTCCCGTCCGGAAATGTTGCCTCGACTTGCACGTCATGGATCATCTCGGCGATGCCTTCCATCACTTGGCTCCGCGAAATCACATGCGCTCCGGCCTCCATCAAATCCGCCACCGAGCGCCCGTCGCGCGCGCCCTCAACGACGAAATCGGAAATCAGCGCAATCGCTTCCGGATGATTGAGCTTCACGCCGCGCTCAAGCCTCCGGCGGGCAACCATTGCGGCCATCGAGATCAGCAGTTTGTCTTTTTCACGCGGTGTCAGATGCATGCATTTTTCCTTAGAGTGACCAACATTTGGGCAGGCTTGCCTGTTTGTTCAGCAGCGAGACCAGCGGAACCAGCCGCTTGCGCAGTTGATAGCCGTCGATATCGATGACTCTGGCAAGAAGCTTGCCGTTCCAGAACGAGGCGCCACCTTTCGTGCCGATGATCGCGCGGGCCGGTTCGAGCAAATGTTCGCAGTCAGGATCAAGCAGAAGCACCGTCGCAAAGGCGTTGGCACCATCAAAGACGGCGGCTTGCTTTTTCTGCGTGTCGACATCCGGGCCGATCTTGAACGCCTCGGCATGGACTGTCTTGCCTTCCCGCCATATGGTCCAGCGGTCATGAAACAGGCCTGACACAACGGTCTCATCCATCGCAAGCCGCCCTAGCAAAACCGGTTCAACAATCAGCGCTGTTGCGTCCGCTTCAAGATCAACCGTCAGGCTGCGTGACAGTTGCGCCTCATCGAACAGAATAGTCTCCTGCGGCAGCCAGTTGATATGCGCACCAGCACCAATGCACATTGACGTGGAAACGTCCGCCGCGCCACCAATCGAGGCATAGACTTTCTCGCACGCCTGCGTCGTTACGGTCATTGCGCAACCAGCGTCAGCTCTAAATGCCCAATCAAGCCGGTCGCCGCCTGTCAAGCCGCCGGACGAGTTGATCATGATGACTTCAAAGTCGCCGTTCGCAGCTTTTGGCAAACGCAATTTGGCACAGCCCTGCTGCCAAAGCCGGTCCACAACAGTTAAAGCACCGCGCGATTTGACAAAGCATTCTCCGCGACCGGAGGCGCGTTGCATTTTCGTCAAACCCTCTGGTGGCACATGCAGCATTTGGCAAACCTAGCTGCAAATATATTGAATCAAAAGGCCGGAATGTGCCTACGCGTTAGGCAGAGGGAGGCTTCATAAGCCAAGCTCAACGGAGCGCTTGCGCGCCGCTTCAACTGCCTGCGAAACCAGTGTCTGCAGGGCCCCGCCGCCCATCAATACACTGAGCGCCGCCTGCGTTGTACCATTTGGCGAAGTGACATTCTCGCGAAGTTTGCCAGGCGTCACGGCGCTTTCAGCAGCCAGCGCTCCGGCACCCATCACGGTCTGCATTGCAAGCTGTCCGGCTATATCCGATGACAGACCCGCGTTGATCCCTGCTTGCGTCAGGCATTCTATGAAATGAAACACATAGGCAGGTCCTGAGCCGGACACCGCAGTAACTGCGTCCATCAGGCCTTCGCTCTCGATTTTGGCAACGAGGCCGGAACACGCGAGCAGCTCTGTGACAAAGGTTTCAAGAGCCGTGCTGACATGGCTGTTATTGAAATAGACCAACATGCCTTTGCCGATGGCTGCCGGCGTGTTGGGCATACAGCGGACAATTGGTGTTTCCTTGCCAAGTGCTTTTTCATACGCATTCATGCCGACACCGGCAGCAACCGTCAAAAATGCTGTCCCGCGCGCGGCCATCGGCGCGTAGGCAGGCAGAACGGCTGCCATCACTTGCGGCTTCACAGCGATAACAACAAGCGTTGGCGTGAACGCGGCTGCAAGGTCTCCTGCATCTGCAACAGGCCGAATGCCCAAGCCGGCTGCCTGTTCACGCAAACCTTGATTTGGCTCGACAACTGTCACATCACTTGGTTGCAGCACACCGCCATCAATCCAGCCCTTGAGCATGGCAAAGCCCATATTGCCGCAACCGGCCAGAACCACTGTCTTGTTCATTGCAAACCCCTCGGAAGTGCGGACCTAGAGCTGAGCGTTTGAGGGCACAACGACACGCGCCGTCAAGCGCAAACCGATCGCCGCCATCACAAACATCAGCCAAACAGGGTCAGACCGTCGGAAGAAAAAGCTCTCCAGGCAGGCGTTGAGCGCCGAGAACGTGAAAATCATCATGAAAAGATCGGCAAGCAGGACATTTTCGCGGGTGCGAAGACATCTGGCATAATCGCGCATGGGCACGATCAACATCGTGACCATCGCGACGGCCAGTGTTGGCAGCCCCATGGTCAAGGCAATATCAATGTAGCCATTATGGCCATGGATCACGCCGCGCACATCCCACGCAGCCTCCCAGTCTTTCTCGCCGAAATAGACCATCGGTGAATACCAGAAACTGTCAAAGCCGTATCCCGCAAGTGGCTTCTGCGCGATGTTTTCAATTGCAAAGCGCCAAATATCTGTTCGACCTGTGTAGCTGTTGCCAGGTGTTACCAGTTCGCGAAGATCACCGAGAGTCTCGAACACAACAGAGCCCACCGTCGCCAATATGGTGAAGGCAATTGTTGCAAAAACCGTGCTGGCACCGAGCTTGCGGAAGCCAAACAATCCTGGACCCATCACCAGCAAAATGACGAGCGGTACCAATCCGGCAGATGTCTTGGAACCGGTATTGGCAACAAACACCAGACCGGCAAGCATGACGGCACCGCCAATCATCCACGAACCGCG
>JANMQE010000032.1:0-3225 GCA_031370195.1 Phyllobacteriaceae bacterium | reverse complement strand
AGTGTCAACAAACAATTTTCATTTTTTCCGTTTTTTTTGCCATCCGATAAAAACTAGCCGACCAACGGTATTTCGTGCCCCACATATAGTGTCGCTCACGCCAGAACGCCATAAACCGGCCCCAGTCGGCGGCTAGCCGTTCGGATGGGGATGGAAACACCGCGCTGGTTTGACTTACACACCCATTCGTTGGAAAACAAAAACACCGGCATCTGTTGCGTCGGCCTCATGGATTTCTCGGAAAAAGCATGACTCACGCGAGTAAAATGATGGAGCGTCTCGGCAATGAGCCGCCCCTCGTTGCAGACGGGCGCAAAGGCCCGCCTGATCGCCGCGAAGTTTCCGCCCGCTGGCTCGCCGGCACATTTCTGACTGGCTTCACGTCCATCATCCTCATGGGCGTTGCGCTGTCCGCCGCTCTGGATGGCCGCCAGTTGCTGGCGACACCAGCCGAAATCATGGCAGCTGATGAAATGGACGCAGCATCTGACAGTGCGTCCGGAAAGGCTGGCCGTCTCGCGCCGACAGCACTTGCGCTCAAGATCTCGGACAAGCGCGTTATGCAGATTTCCACACTCCAGAAGAGCGGCGACCGCGATGTGGTTCGCACGCTTCCCTTTGGCATATCGGACATGGCGCTCGCGGCAGGCCACACCACCAAGCGCGACTATCCGTCTTTCAATCCGGTGACAATTTTTGAAGGCGCAAACGACGCAAACTCTGCCGGCCTTGAAACAGGTGAGATTTACGGCGCGAT
This sequence comes from Phyllobacteriaceae bacterium, assembly GCA_031370195.1. Lineage (GTDB taxonomy): Bacteria > Pseudomonadota > Alphaproteobacteria > Rhizobiales > Rhizobiaceae > JANMEX01. Next base: position 2,468 of record JANMQE010000032.1, on the reverse strand, counting down.
GGTCGAGAGCGAAGTCAGCCTGAAGACCACCGCATTTCCGGTTTCCGGCGCGGTTTTCGAGCAATCCGCCAGCCTGACGCTTGAAGAGGTTGAGGAAGCGGTGCGGATTTCCGGGTCGGTCCTCACAGAAGGTGATGTTCAGGTCGCCTCGCTGCACTATTTGGACCCGCTGCGGTTTGGCAACGGTGATGGCGATTTCGCATTGGGCGCTGATCTTGGTGTGAAGATTGTTCAGGAAAACGTCTCCGTCGCCGCACGAGCACCAAGCGACACCCCCGAAACGAGCTTCGCCGAAGAAATCATCCCGATCAGGTCCGATGCGTCACCCAAATCGCTGTTCAAGGATGCCGGATATGAGGGCGCGGATGCCGATGGCATGGCTGACGCGATCACCACGCTTCTCAGCGCTGCCAAACTCAAGGGCGGCTGGGCATTGCGCATAGGCGTTGAATCCCTGAAGGACGAACAAAGAATCGTCCGCACATCCGTTTATGATGGCAAGACTCACCTCTTCACCATCGCCATCGACGACAGTGACCAGTATGTGCCGACCGAGGCACCGGACAGCGGCGAGGATGTTCTCGCCTCTCTCGGCGATTCGCCCTTGCCGGTTCGGGTGCGCGGCGACCTGCCGACCGTCTACGACGGCATTTACCGCGCCGCCTACGCCTACGACTTAACCCCGCGCATGGCCAAGCAGCTGATCAAGATGCTGGCGTCCGATGTAGATTTTCAGTCGCGGCTCAACCCTGCCGACAGGCTTCAGGTCTTCTACTCCATACCGGAAGGAGAAGACAAACCGGGCGAGACTTCTGACATTCTCTATGCAGACTCGGTGATCAACGGCAATGAACGCAAATTCTACCGCTTCCGCAGTGGTGACGACAGCGTTGATTACTTCGATGAAAAGGGCATCAGCGCCCAGCAATTCCTTTTGCGCAACCCCGCACCGAACGGTCGCCTGACATCAGGTTTCGGAATGCGCCGCCACCCGATCCTTGGCTATTACAAGCTGCATGCCGGCACGGATTGGGCAGGTCCGGTTGGAACGCCAATTCTCAGCGCAGGTAACGGCACTGTCGAAAAGGCCGGCTGGACCTCAGGCTACGGCTATCAAACCATTATCCGCCACGCCAACGGCTATGAATCATCCTACTCGCACCAAAGCCGCATCGCCAAAGGTGTCGTGCCCGGCGCGCGCGTTCGCCAAGGCCAGGTCATCGGCGCCATCGGCTCCACCGGCCTGTCAACCGGCCCGCATCTCCACTACGAGCTGATCGTCAACAACGTCAAAGTAGACGCCATGCGCGTGCGCCTCCCCAGCGGCAAAACCCTGAAGGGCGGCGAACTCACCGCCTTCAAAAAGGAACGAGACCGCATAGACGCCCTGATGGCCGCCCCGCAGGAACCGCAGCGGGTGGCGAGTGTGGTGAATTAAGTGCCTCTACTTCGCCCCGCTTGCGGGGAGAAGGTGGCGCGAAGCGCCGGATGAGGGGCAGCTCGATGTTCGAAGGCTCAGCACCTCACTCGCGAAAGGTCTAGAGCGATATGACTTTAGATGGAACCACAGGCAGCGGAGAGATTTTGCGGCAAGACCAAGAAAAGAGCCGCCGGACGCATTGAAATGCGTTCAAGGGTCTTTTCGCCGGTATTGACGCAAAAGCACCCGCTGAATGTGATTCCAGCTGAAGTCATATTGCTCTAAAGCCCACACCGCAAGTTTTTCAAAATCTGCGCCATCCGCTCGGAAGGCAACTCGCGTAAGAATCGCTCAGTCCTTCGAAAGAACGATGAAGTGCTGCTGCGAATTCGCCGCTTTGAAAGACCCAGCCGTGTCCGGCTTCTCAAGAAAGCAGCTCGTTCAAAAACGAGTTGCTCTCCTCTGGCCCAAGATACCCTTCAGCATCAGCGCCAAGCGCACGCTCGCCGATCACAATATCCTCAAGGTTCTGCACCGACAGAAAAACCCCAACCGGCCTGTTCTGCTTGGTCAGCAGCACAGCTTCCCGCTGGACAAACTCCAGAAACTGCTCGAAAGAGCTTTCGGCCTGATCGGCTGTCATGGTTTTCATCAGTTTTTCCAATTCACCCAATTTGGCCAAAACAGGCGACCCTGCCTGCAGCACCACGATGTGCTCATCTTCATTCTACGGGTTGCGGTGGCGACAGTGTCAACTGAACCCTCTTCGGTAAATTCAAAAACGCCAACTGATAGCTTTCCCGCAAATAATCCCTGAGCGCCTCATCATCCATCGAATCATCTGAATACCGCTGCAGCCAGCTCATCCCGCGCGATGCCAGATAGGGCGCTGGCCTCATACCGGCTTCATTTTTCAACAAATCAAAACTCATCGGCGAACATTTGAAAGTCACCGCAAGTTCTTCGCCGTCATCCCAGCCGGCAATGGCAAAGACCTTGCCGCCAATCTTCCAGACATGCGCGCCGCCCCATTGAATGACCGTCGTGC
>JANMQE010000792.1:0-1649 GCA_031370195.1 Phyllobacteriaceae bacterium | reverse complement strand
CTGGCGGTGATGGCCGACCGCGTGGTCAAGGGCTCGGGCTTTTATCGCACGCTCTTGATCTGGCCTTACGCCGTGGCACCGGCCGTGGCCGGGGTGTTGTGGCTGTTCATGTTTGCGCCCTCGATTGGCATCGTCAGTTTCTGGCTGCGTGCCATGGGCATCGACTGGAACCACCTGCTCAACGGCACCCATGCCATGACCCTGATCGTGATGGCCGCAGTGTGGAAGCAGATTTCCTACAACTTCTTGTTTTTCTTGGCCGGTCTGCAGAGCATTCCCAAAAGCCTGATTGAGGCCGCGGCGATAGACGGCGCTGGGCCCTGGCGCCGGTTCTGGACGGTGCAGTTTCCATTGCTCACCCCCACCGCGTTTTTCTTGCTGGTGATCAATATCGTCTACGCTTTTTTTGACACCTTTGCCATCGTCGACGCCGCCACCTCGGGCGGGCCTGGCAAGGACACCGCCATACTGGTCTACAAGGTTTATTTCGACGGCTTCAAGGCCATGGACCTGGGCGGCTCGGCCGCACAGTCGGTGGTCTTGATGGTCATCCTGGTGGCGCTCACGGTGGTGCAGTTCCGCTACGTCGAGAAGAAGGTGAACTACTGATGGTTGAGAACCGGCCCGTGGCCACCGTGCTGTCTCACCTGGTGATGGTGCTGGGTGTGCTGATCGTCGCCTTCCCGGTCTACATCACCTTCATTGCCAGCACGCAAACGGCTGAAGAGATCGTGCAGAACGTGCCGATGTCGCTGCTGCCGGGCAACAACATGCTGGAAAGCTACAAGCTGGCGTTGTTTGGCGGCCAAACCCAGTACGGCAGCAAGATCCCGTCGGTGGCACCGATGATGGCGGTGAGCCTGATCACCGCGCTGACCATCGCGCTGGGCAAGATCGCCATTTCTCTGCTGTCGGCATTTGCGGTGGTGTACTTCCGCTTCCCAGGCCGGACCATCGTCTTCTGGATGATCTTCGTCACGCTGATGCTGCCGGTTGAAGTGCGCATCCTGCCCACCTACAAGGTGCTGTCGAATCTCGGCATGCTCAACACCTACGCGGGATTGACCATTCCGCTGATCGCCTCGGCCACCGCCACCTTCCTGTTCCGGCAGTTCTTCCTTACCGTGCCCGACGAACTGGTGGAAGCGGCACGCATCGACGGCGCCGGGCCGATGCGCTTCTTCTGGGACATCCTGGTGCCGCTGTCGCAGACCTCGATCGCGGCGCTGTTCGTCATTCAATTCATCTACGGCTGGAACCAGTATCTCTGGCCGCTGCTGGCCACCACCACCGAGGACATGTACCCGATCGTCATCGGCATCAAACGCATGATCGCCGGCGGCGATGCGGCGACCGACTGGAACATCATCATGGCCACCGCCATCCTGGCGCTGCTGCCGCCTGCGCTGGTGGTGATCTTGATGCAAAAGTGGTTCGTCAAGGGCCTTGTGGATACGGAGAAATGAACCACCCCCGTTTCGGGCTCACTTCGCGTAGCCCGCATCCGGGCGGCCGCCAGAGGCGGCTGCTCTTCCTGCCGTCCAAGCCTGCACAGTGCCGGCTTGGAGCCGCGGCAGTCAGCCCCTCAAGGGGGCGACACCAGCGGCCCGGCAGAGCCGGTTCCGCGGTGTCTCCCGAAAAGAAGCACC
>JANMQE010000762.1:0-1609 GCA_031370195.1 Phyllobacteriaceae bacterium | reverse complement strand
GAGCCACGCGCCGAGCGCGGTGAGCAGTGCGAGTGGGCGGTGTGGTGTGACGAGCATGGCGACGATGCCGATGGCTGCGAACAGCATCAGGTAGAGCCATGAGAGTGCGTAGAACGTGGCGAGGCGGGCGAGTTCGGCGGGTGACGGTGGGTTCGTGTTGACGATCCACAGCGACGCTGCGCTGATCGCAAGGCAGCAGATGAGGATGGTGGCGAGCACCCCGGCGGCGGCGAGGAGCTTGCCTGCGAGGTACTGGCGGCGGTCGATCGGTCGGGAGAACACGAGGCGTCCGACACCGCTGGCGTCGTCGTCGGCGATGCTGAAGTGGCCGAGCACGATTGCGAGTAGCGCACCGATCAAGGGGATGTAGATGACCATGTTCGACAGCAGCGCAAGGTGCGGCTTGGACGTGAACGGATTGGCAGGGGCCGGTTGACCGTTGACGGCGAGCAGCTTGGTGGCTTCGTCGTAGACGGCGAGGATGGTGCGGTGGCTGGACCAGCCGAGCAGACCGGCGGCGGCGGTCATCGCGAGCAGGATCGAGGCGAGCACGATCACGACACGTTGGCGACGCCACGCGAGGACCTGTTGCGCGTCGACGACGGCGATCACGGTGCCGCCGTGGCGGGGTTCGGTGCGTCGTGTTCCATCCGGACGTAGATGTCTTCGAGCGAGGTCTCGTCGGGAAATCTGCGGGTGGTTGCCTCGATCGAGTCCTTGTAGATCAGCTCGCCGTGGTTGAGCACCCCGATCGTGGTGCAGACCTTGGCGACCTCGGACAGGATGTGGGTGTTCATGAACACGGTCATGCCGAGCTCGGTGTTGAGTCGGCGGATGGTGTCGCGGAGCTGTCGAACGCCTGCGGGATCGAGGCCGGTGGTCGGCTCGTCGAGGAACAGGACCTGTGGGCGATGGACGATCGCCTGCGCGATGCCGATCCGTTGGCGCATCCCGGTGGAGAACGATCCGACGCGCCGATCCGCGAGATCAGCACAGCCGAGGTAGGCGAGGGTTTCGTCGACCGCGGCGCGCCGGTCGTGAACGCCGGAGAGCGCGGCGAAGAACTCGAGGTTCTCGCGGGCGGTGAGGTGTGGGTACATGCGCACGTCGGAAGGGAGGTAGCCGATCCGGGCGGTGACGTTGGCGCGTGCGGTGACGACATCGAAGCCGAACACGTATGCGGTGCCAGCGGTCGGCACGATCAGCGTGGTGAGGATGTTGATCGCGGTCGTCTTGCCAGCGCCGTTGTGGCCGAGGAAACCGAACACCTCGCCGCGCTCGATGCACAGGTCGACATCGAGCAGGGCTACCTGGTCGCCGTAACTGTGGCTGAGGCGGCGGAGTTCGATCGCTGGCGTGGTGGCAAGGTTGGCTTCGTCCACGATGGGTTCCGATCGCTCGAGCGCGCCGCTGGAGCGGGCTTCGGTTCACATCGTGCGTGTTGGTTCCTGAAAGGTCGCTGAACGCGGGCAGCGTGGCGTTCAGGTTGATTCAGCCGGCCATCAGGTCCGGGTGCGCATCGTGGTCGGGGGGCGGCGGGCCAGCCCCCGGCCCAGAAACAGGAGACCCCCCAACAAGCGCATCAACCCCAAAACCGACAACGCAGCCC
>JANMQE010000715.1:0-8248 GCA_031370195.1 Phyllobacteriaceae bacterium | reverse complement strand
CGAGGATTGCGACATTGGCATCCTGTTCATCGAGACCTCCGGCTGCCTGCCGATGTGCGGCCACGGCACCATCGGCACGGTGACGATGGCGCTGGAGAATGGACTGGTAAAGCCCAAGACGCCGGGCGTCCTGCGGCTTGATACGCCTGCCGGTCTGGTGACTGCCGAATACACGATGAACGGCGAATATGTCGAAGAGGTGCGCATCACCAATGTGCCCTCGTTCCTCTACAAGACAGGCCTTGAAGTCGAGTGCCCCGATCTTGGAATGCTGAAGGTCGATGTCGCCTATGGTGGCAATTTTTACGCCATCGTTGAGCCACAGGAAAACTTCCGCGACATGGAAGACCACACCGCGCTCGACTTCATCAAGTGGAGCCCGGTGCTGCGCGAGCGGTTGAATGAAAAATATACATTCGAGCACCCCGAAAACCCGGGCATCAACCGGCTTTCGCACATGCTCTGGACCGGCAAACCAAGGCACCCGGAGGCCCATGCGCGCAACGCGGTGTTTTATGGCGAGAAGGCAATTGACCGCTCACCATGCGGCACCGGCACCTCCTCGCGCATGGCGCAATTGTTTGCGCGCGGCGACTTGAGCGTCGGCGATGACTTCGTGCACGAGTCGATCATCGGCTCGTTGTTCAAGGGTCGCGTTGAGGCGCAAACAACAGTCGGCGGCTTCAAGGCCATGGTCCCGTCCATCGGCGGATGGGCGCGGATGACGGGCTACAATACGATCTTCATCGACGACCGAGACCCGTTTCACCACGGATTCACCGTCCGCTGAGCCGTCGTGGCGTAGTTTTCAACCTTGGAAAGTTTGGAATATTCGGTGAGTTTGCCAGCGGATTGGAGAATTATGTTGCCAATCAGTGCCGCATTGGCGATTTTCACTGAATACCTGATGACGCAGAGTCAAATTGCCGGTTTGTGTCAAAAATTTGTTGCTTTCCATTCCGGTCAGGTTAGTTGTTATGAAACGGGTTATGAAGCTGGCACAAGACCGGCCAACCGGGGGTAACGGGAGCGCATGGAATATTTTGTCCAGCAAGTGATCAATGGGATCACTCTGGGGTCAATTTATGGCCTCATCGCCATCGGCTACACGATGGTTTACGGCATCATCGGCATGATCAATTTTGCCCATGGTGACATTTTCATGGTCGGCGCTTTCATGGCGCTTATCACCTATCTCATCCTCACGACGTTCTTCGTTGGTGTGCCGGTGGCTGTGGCGCTCATCCTGATGATGATCGTTGCGATGTTGCTGACCTCGCTGTGGAACTGGTCGATTGAACGGGTCGCCTACCGCCCGCTTCGCGGCTCGTTCCGGTTGGCCCCGCTGATCACCGCGATTGGCATGTCGATTGCGCTTTCGAACTTCATTCAGGTGGTTCAGGGTCCGCGCAACAAGCCGATCCCGGCTCTGGTTTCCGGCAATTACAATTTGTTCGGCACCGATGTGATCATCTCTCTGAAGCAGATCCTGATCGTCATTGTCACGGGCGTTCTGCTGTATGCATTCTGGTACATCGTCAACAAGACGCCGCTCGGCCGCGCGCAGCGTTCCTGCGAGCAGGACCGCAAGATGGCCGCCCTGCTTGGCGTTGATGTCGACAAGACCATCTCGATCACCTTCATCATGGGAGCAGCGCTCGCGGCAGTCGCGGGCACGCTCTACCTGTCCTACTACGGCGTGATTGTCTTCACGGACGGTTTCATCCCCGGAGTCAAGGCGTTCACGGCTGCGGTGCTTGGCGGCATCGGCTCTTTGCCGGGCGCAGTGGTTGGCGGACTGTTGATTGGTCTGATCGAAGCTTTGTGGTCTGCCTATTTTTCGATCGACTACAAGGATGTCGCCGCCTTCTCGATCCTCGCCATCGTGCTGATATTCATGCCGTCCGGGCTGCTTGGCCGTCCTGAAGTGGAAAAGGTGTAACCTCATGACCGTTCCATCCAATTCAGCGGGTTCCGATAGCCGCATGATGCGTGCGCTGAAGGATGCCGTCTTTACCGGTGTGATCGCTGCCGGCTTGTTCGTTTTGCTGATCGGTTTCAAGACCGACCAGAACATCCGCAACGAACTCATTCTTCTCCAGCGCTGGGGCTTGTTCTCGATATTGGTGTTGCTGGCTGCGGGCGGGCGCTTCGTGATGTCGGCGTGGATACAGCCGGCGATGGCCGAACGGAAAGCTGCGAAGGCCGCGGTCAAGGTTGTCGATACCGGTGAGCAGACCTGGTTCAAGCAGAATTTCAACAAGATCGCGCTGGCCGCGCTTTTGCTCTATCCGCCGGTCATCCTGATGCTGGTCGGTGTGCAGGGCTCATTGAAGTGGGTCGACAATTTCGGCATCCAGATCCTGATTTATGTGATGCTGGCTTGGGGGCTTAATATTGTTGTCGGCCTCGCCGGACTTCTCGATCTCGGCTATGTCGCCTTCTATGCGGTCGGCGCTTATTCCTATGCTTTGCTGTCGAGCAACTTCGGCCTGTCGTTCTGGGTGCTCCTGCCGCTGGCAGGCATTCTCGCAGCCTTCTGGGGCCTCATTCTCGGCTTTCCGGTTTTGCGGCTTCGAGGAGATTATCTGGCCATTGTCACCCTGGCGTTTGGTGAAATCATCCGGCTTGTGCTGATCAACTGGACCGCCGTCACCAAAGGAACGTTCGGCATTTCGGGCATTGCCAAGGCGACCTTGTTCGGCATCCAGTTCAACGCGACGCCAACCGGTTTTGCTGCGGTATTCGGCCTTGCGCCGTCGTCGGCCTACTACAAGATTTTCCTTTACTATCTCATTCTGGCACTCGCCATGCTTACAGCTTTCGTGACAATCCGACTGCGCCGTCTTCCAATCGGGCGTGCATGGGAAGCGCTGCGCGAAGACGAAATCGCATGTCGTTCGCTTGGCATAAATACCACAACCACCAAGCTGACGGCGTTTGCCATTGGTGCGGGGTTCGGCGGTCTTGCCGGCGCGTTCTTTGCGGTCCGTCAAGGGTTTGTGTCGCCGGAAAGCTTCGTGTTCCTTGAATCGGCTATCATCCTTGCCATTGTTGTTCTTGGTGGCATGGGATCGTTGACCGGCATCGCTATCGCGGCAATCGTCATGGTTGGCGGCACAGAAATGCTGCGGGAGATCGGTTTCCTTAAGAGAATATTCGGGGAAGGCTTCACGCCAGAATTATACCGCATGCTGATTTTCGGTCTCGCGATGGTGGTGGTCATGCTTTACAAGCCGCGCGGTTTTGTCGGCACACGGGAACCAACCGCGTTTCTCCATGCAGACCACAGGGCAATCTCCGGTGAATTTTCCAAGGAAGGGCACGGCTGATGGCTTCGGGTTCCATGCAAATGTCTGATCCGATCCTGAAGGTCGATCATCTGTCGATGAAGTTTGGCGGCCTCGTCGCCGTCAATGACTTGTCGTTTGAAGCCCGGCGCGGCGAAATCACCGCCCTTATCGGTCCCAATGGCGCGGGCAAGACAACGGTGTTCAACTGCATCACCGGCTTCTACAAGCCGACTGAAGGCATGATGACGCTCAAGCGCAAGAACGGGGAAACCTATCTCCTCGAGCGCATGCCCGACTTCATTGTCAACCGGCAGGCCAAGGTCGCACGCACCTTCCAGAACATCCGTTTGTTCTCAGGGTTAACGCTTCTGGAGAATCTTCTGGTTGCCCAGCACAATGCTTTGATGAAGGCGTCCGCCTATTCCGTAAAGGGACTTTTGGGCCTTCCGTCCTACAGGCAGGCATCGAAAGCATCGGTGGACAAGGCGCGCCATTGGCTTGACCGCATCGGACTCACCGACCGCGCTGACCGTCCCGCCGGCGATCTTCCCTATGGCGCACAGCGCCGCATGGAAATTGCCCGTGCCATGTGCACCGAGCCCGAACTGTTGTGCCTCGACGAGCCGGCCGCCGGTCTCAACCCGCGCGAGTCTGCCGAACTGAACAATCTCTTGACCGCCATTCCGACAGAGACGGGCACATCAATCCTGTTGATCGAACATGACATGTCTGTGGTCATGGAAATTTCCGATCACGTCGTGGTGCTGGAATATGGCACCAAGATTTCTGATGGCGATCCGGACCATGTGAAGTCTGATCCCAAAGTCATCGCGGCCTATCTCGGTGTCGATGAGGATGAGGCGGAGGCCATCGTCGCCTCGGGTCCGGAATCGATTATCGAAGGGTTTGACGGCGAGCCGGACGCAGCCCACGGGCCGCGCAATTCGTCGTCGATGATGGCCGGGCCGATTGACCAGACTGTCGGCCATTCGGCTGGCGGTGAGACCATCAAGGTTTCGCCAGGTGCATCACGCGCCAACAGGGTTGCTGCAAGAGCGCCTGCGTCTGCGAAACCGGTGGCACCTGCCAAGAAGGAAACCAAATCTTCCGGCTCGACGGCGAAGTCAGCAGCCGCTTCTGCAAAACCGGCGGCCATCATGTCTGCGCCTGTTGCTGCCAAGGCGAAGCCTGCTTCAACAAAACAACCGGCTGCCAAGCCTGATGCAAAAGCTGCGGCGAAACCGGCTGCGACTACGGCAAAATCTATAGCTTCTTCTGCCAAGTCGGCGGTAGTTGAAGCAAAGACTTCACCTGAGAAAATGCCGTCAGCAAAGACCGCAGGGAATAAGCCCACTGCCAAACCTCAGGCCAAAGCACCTGTTGCCAAGGCACCTGTTGCCAAGTCACCTGTTGCAAAGACGCCTGTTGCCAAGACGCCATCCAAAGCCACTGTGAAAACAGCACCGGCCAAGGTTGAAGCCAAGGCGGTTTCAAAGCCAACGGCCAAACCTGTTGCACCCAAGGCTGCACCTGCAAGAGTTGCTGAGATCAAGTCGGCGACGGCCAAGTCTTCAAGTGCCAAGCCTTCAAATGCCAATGCGCTGACGGCCAAAACTGCTCCGTCAAAGATGGGTGCCAAACCGGCGGCGGTGAAAGCTGCGGTGCCGAAGGGTAAGGCTGCGGCCAAACCTGTGGCTGCCAAAACTGTTGTTGCCAAAACTGTTGTTGCCAAGCCGGACGATCTCAAGCTGATCAAGGGCATTGGTCCGGTTAATGATGCAAAATTGCGCGCGCACGGCGTGACGAAGTTTGCGCAGATTGCCGGATGGAAGAAGGCTGACATTGTCACCGTCGAGAAATACCTGGAGTTTGACGGGCGCATTGCTCGTGAAGACTGGATAGGCCAGGCCAAAAACCTCGCCAAGGGCGGGAAGCCGTTGCGCGGAGGTGAAAAATAATGTCGGCAGTAGCGACACAAGAACCGCACTTGCAAGAACCACTCTTGAAAGTTCGCGGCGTCGAGACTTTCTACGGCAACATTCAGGCTCTCAGGGGCGTTGATATTGACGTGAATGACGGCGAAATCGTCACGCTGATCGGTGCCAACGGTGCAGGCAAATCAACGCTGATGATGACCATTTGCGGCAGCCCGCAGGCGCGGCGCGGTGCAATCACATTTGGCGGCATGGATATTTCCAAGATGCCGACGCATGAAATTGCGCGGCTGCGCATTGCGCAATCACCGGAAGGACGGCGAATTTTCGCGCGCATGACCGTGCAGGAAAACCTGCAGATGGGCGCCAGCCTCGACAATCTCAAATATTATGATCAGGACGTGGAAGAGATATTCACCCTGTTTCCGCGATTGAAAGAGCGTATCGGCCAACGTGGCGGCACGCTTTCTGGCGGCGAGCAGCAGATGCTGTCGATCGCCCGCGCGCTGATGGCGCGTCCGCGGCTTTTGCTGTTGGATGAGCCGTCGCTGGGCCTTGCGCCGCTGATCATCAAGCAGATCTTCGATGCGATCCGCGAACTCAATCGCACCAAGGGCCTGACCGTGTTTCTGGTCGAGCAGAATGCGTTTGGCGCACTGAAGCTTGCCTCGCGCGGCTATGTGATGGTCAACGGTTCGATCACCATGAGCGGGACCGGCAAGGAACTCTTGGCCAATCCGGAAGTCCGCGCAGCCTATCTTGAAGGCGGTCACTGAACTTGTTGCTGGTATAGGAACACACGATGCTGTTGGATATTTTCTCCGGAGTTGCAGCGAGCGGCGAGTATGTTTTCATGCTGTTGTGCATGCTTGCTGCATGGCAAATCGGCAAATCGGTCGCAAGCGACTGGAAAGGTCTGTCAACCTTGCTGGTTTACACGTTGCTGCTAGGCTGCGGCGCGCGCTTCCTGCATTTCGCGCTTTATGAGGCACAATTCCTGAGCCTTGGCCGCTATCTCGTTGATACGCTGGTTCTGCTCATCGTTGCCTACATCGGATACCGGTTCACGCGCACCAACATGATGACGCGTCAGTATCACTGGCTTTACGAAAAGGCGTCGCCGATCTCGTGGAAGGACCGCGGCTGAATTAATCCTGTTTGCTGATAGCGCTTTGCCTAAGCTTAACAAAACGTGAATCAGCGTGACATTTGCCGAGAAATCGGCAAAGTTTAGCCCCAAGCGGTGGGTTGTCACCGCCGGGGGCTGAATCAAAAAGACCCTCAAAAACCCAATGGGAGTTACAATATGAAGAAATCTTTGTTCTCGGGCGTCGCCCTTGCCGCCATGATGGCCTTCAGCGGTTCGGCTTACGCTGAAATCCTGATCGGCGTTGCAGGTCCGATCACCGGCCCGAACGCTGCCTTCGGTGCGCAGTTGCAAAAGGGTGCCGAGCAGGCTGCTGCCGACATCAATGCCGCTGGCGGCATCAACGGCGAAATGATCAAGCTGACCATTGGTGACGACGTTTCCGATCCGAAGCAGGGCATCTCTGTCGCCAACAAGTTTGTTGCTGATGGCGTCAAGTATGTCGTCGGTCATTTCAACTCCGGCGTCACCATTCCGGCGTCAGACGTTTATGCCGAAAACGGCACGCTCGTCATCACCCCGTCGGCCACCAACCCTCAGCTCACGGAGCGCGGCCTGTGGAACACGTTCCGCACTTGCGGTCGTGACGATCAGCAGGGCGCTGTTGCCGGTGCTTACATTGCAGCCAACTTCAAGGATGCCAAGGTTGCTGTCATCCATGACAAGACCCCGTATGGTCAGGGCCTTGCCGACGAAACCAAGAAGGCTGCAAACGCAGCTGGCGTTACGGAAGTTGTCTATGAAGGCATCAACATTGGCGACAAGGACTTCTCGGCCCTTATCACGAAGATGAAGGACGCAGGCGTTTCCTTCGTCTACTACGGCGGCTTGCATCAGGAATTCGGCCTGATCGAACGCCAAGCTGCCGATGCCGGCCTCAAAGCAACCTTCATGTCCGGCGACGGCATTGTCTCCAACGAACTGGCCTCGATTGCAGGCCCGGCCGTTGAAGGAACATTGATGACGTTTGCTCCCGATCCACGCAAGAACCCGGCCGCTGCTGACCTCGTCAAGAAGTTCCGTGACGCCGGCTTTGAGCCGGAAGCCTACACGCTCTACTCCTACGCTGCGCTCCAGATCGTTGCTGCTGCTGCCAACAAGGTCGGCAAGTCGGACGACGCGATGGCAGTTGCCGCTGCCATCAAGGCCAATGGCCCATGGGCAACCGCAATCGGCGAAATCGGCTACAACGAAAAGGGCGACATCACCCGTCCGGATTACGTGCTTTACACCTGGAAGAAGCAGGCCGATGGCACGTTCACCTACATCGAGAACGAAAAGTAATCATCGTTTCAGCTTCGGCTGAACTGGAACCGCCCGGAGCAATCCGGGCGGTTTTTTGTTGGTGGCGACAAGTTTGATCTGCTCGAATAAACGTAATATGCAATTCCAAGCAGATTGTCTGGGATGAATTCAAGCACCAAACCAGCCTAGAAAAGCATGGACTGGATTTTGCTGATCTTGCCGTTGCTTTCTTCGAAACCGCGATCATCGATCCGGCAAAATCTGGTCGCTTCAAGGCACTTGGTGCTTTAGGTGATGAAATTGTCGCCGTGATAATCGTAGTGCTTGGCACTGAGGGCATCTCGATCGTATCGATGCGACCGGTCAGCAAACCGGAGAGGACTGACTATGCTCAACAAAAAGAGCATCGTTCTGAAAGAAATCACTGACGAGGAAGAGGCCCGGATCCAGCGCGGCATTGCTCTTGATCCCGACAACCCTGAATGGACTGCGGAGGACTTCAAGAAGGCCAGGCCTTTCGCGGATGTTTTTCCGGAGCTTATGGACAGCATCCGCCGCGCACGCGGCCGTCCGGCTTCTGAAACGCCGCGCAAAGTTGTCTCTTTGCGGCTTGATCAGGATGTGCTGGA
>JANMQE010000710.1:0-5012 GCA_031370195.1 Phyllobacteriaceae bacterium | reverse complement strand
ATCGAGATTTTGTCGACAACCAATGCCGCAGGCGTTGGTGCAATCACGCTGGTCGGCAATGCATTCAACAACACGATTTACGGCAATGCCGGAGCGAATGTTCTGAAGGGCGGCTTGGGAAGAGATATTCTGGACGGCCTTGGCGGCAATGACACGGCTGATTTTCGTGACAAGACGACAGCGGTTGTGGTCACACTTGCGGGTGCATCGACAGTGGGCGTCACGGTCGGTGGAGTGGCTGAGGATATGCTGCGTAACATCGTAAACCTGATTGGTGGCACTGCGGCCGATACGTTGAACGGCGATGATTTGGCCAATATCTTGAACGGAGGCGCGGATACTGTTGGCGATACGCTGTACGGCCGGCTTGGTAACGACACATACATCATCAATTCAACCGCCGACAACATCATCGAAAATTCCGGCACCGGCACGGCGGACCGGGCGCAGTGCAGCATCTCGTTCACGCTTGCTGTCGGCGACAACATCGAGTTTCTCGAGACAACGGATGCGGCGGGTCTCGGCAACATCAACCTGACGGGCAACGAGATTGCCCAGACAATCTCCGGCAACTTCGGCAACAACATCCTGAACGGCGGTATCGACAATCTGTCGGACTTCCTTTCCGGCGGCTTTGGCAATGACACCTACATCATCAACACGGTCAACGACAACATAGCGGAATCGTTCTCAGGCGGCGCGGCAGATCGTGCCAAGTGCTCGGTGAGTTTTACCCTTGGCGCGGGCGACGAAGTAGAGTTTCTCGAAACCACCAATGCCGCGCTGACCACGGCGATCAATCTTTTTGGCAACGAAATTGCCCAGACCATAACCGGCAATGCCGGGTCGAATGTGCTTAGCGGCGGGCTTGATACTCTCGCCGACACGCTCATCGGCGGGCTCGGCAACGACCAGTATGTCATCAACTCGGCCAACGACATCATCATCGAGACAACAGGGCAAGGCACGGCAGACCGGGTGCTCGCCAACGTCGGCTACGCTCTGGCGGCTGGCGTCAGCATCGAGATCATGACTACTGCCAACGCCGCCTTGACCACCGCGATCAACCTTTTCGGCAATGAGCTTGTGCAATCCATCGGCGGCAACGCGGGCGCAAATCTTCTGAATGGCGGCTTTGGCAATGACACGCTGTCGGGCGGGCTTGGCAATGATTTCTTCCTGTTCAACACGTCGTTGAATGCTGCGACAAACCGCGATGTCATCTCGGATTTCAACGTTGCAGCGGATGCGATCCTGCTTGAGGACGCGATATTTTTTGGAGCGACTGCCTTTGGCGGCGGCACCGGCGTTCTCAGCTCGCTGCAGTTCAAGAACCTCACAACCGGCGGTGCGCTCGATGCCGACGACCGCATTCTGTACGATGATACGACGGGTGCGCTGTTCTTTGACAGTGACGGATTTGGAGGCGGCGTCGCCGTTCAATTCGCCACACTGTCAGGTTCGCCGACTGTGTTTTTTGACGATTTCATCGTGATTTGAAGGTGCGCGAGCTGTCCATTGCCAAAGCGCCGCGCGCAAGGTTGCTCAAAACATCCCGTTCCCGTGTGCCATCACGTCCGGCACGGTTTGCAGCACATCCCAATGCTCGACGATCTTGCCATTTTCATCCAGCCGGAAAATGTCGATGCCGGCATAATCCGGCAGACCAGGCCAGGTCTGGCGGCAGTGCAGGACAACGAGATTGCCTTCGGCAACAGAGCGGACGAATTCGACCGTCTTTCCCGGATAGTCCCGCGCCATCTTTTCAAAGTAGGCGATGAACTCATCCTTGCCATCTGCGACATGCGGATTGTGCTGGATGTAGGTCTCGCCTGTGAACTGTTCGATTGCCTCGAGGGGTCGGCATTGGTTGAACATCATGTCGTAGAACGCAATGACGTTGCGCCGGTTGGTGTCGAGGTCGGAATTGCTGTTCATTCGTTTCCCCATTTGTTTGCCACGCGGTGCGTTTTCTAATTCCCGATCGCCACGCCTTCGCGCCGAGAATCTGCGCCGCCAACGAAGCCGTCACCGGTCACCACAATCGCCTGAATCCCCGACGTCATTTCAATGGATTTGACCGCATGCCCCTTGGCCTCCAGCGCCGGTTTCCAGCCTTCCGCTTCGGTTCCCGCTTCAAGCTCTGTCGGGCCGTTGCGGCTACCGAAATTTGGCAGATCAACGGCGACTTGTGGATCGAGTTTCCAGTCGATCAGCGCGACCAGCGACTTGACCACATAGTTGATGATCAGGCTGCCGCCGGGCGAGCCCACAACGGCTTGCAGCTTGCCGTTTTCATCCAGAACGATGGTCGGGGCCATTGAACTGCGCGGACGCTTGCCGGGCTCGACGCGGTTGGCGACCGGCAACCCGTCTTTCGTTGGCAGGAATGAGAAATCCGTCAGTTCATTGTTGAGCAGAAATCCGCTTTTGGTCATCAGGCGAGCGCCGAAACCATCTTCGATGGTTGTCGTCATGGAAACGGCGTTGCCGAAGCGGTCAATGATGGAGATATGGCTGGTGCCGAATTCGATGCCTTCAGATGGCGCATGGATTTCCGCCTTCTTGCGCGGCGGTTCGCCTGCCTTCGCAGTCCCCATCGATTTGGCCGGATCAACCAGCGCCGCGCGTGATTTGAGGTAGTCCGGATCAAGCAAACCTTCGACCGGCACAGAAACGAAATCCGGATCGGCGAGATACTGTGCCCGGTCTGCAAATGCCAGCCGCTCAGCCTCCGCCATCCAATGCGCAGCCTCAGCGCCTGCCGACACTGCGGCCATGTCCTGGCCCTCAAGCACGCTCAACGTTTGCAGCACAGCAACAGCCCCGGAGCTTGGCGGGCCCATGCCGCAGACCTTTTTGCCACGGTACGGACCGCAGATGGCCGCGCGCTCCATGGCCTTGTAGCCTTTCAGATCGTCCAGCGTCATGTCGCCCGGGTTGGCCGGATGCTTGGTTACCGCGTCCACTATGTCCTGCGCGATGTCGCCAGTGTAAAACGCATCCATGCCGTTTTGTGCAAGCGCCCGCAGCGTCGCCGCCATTGCCGGGTTTTTCAACAACGTGCCTGCCGTTTTCGGCGAGCCGTCCTCGTTGAAATACAGTGCCTTGGCATTCGGGTCGCGGCTGAGGAACTTGTCTTTGGCGAGAAGCCCTGCGAGGCGCGGGGAAATGTTGAAGCCGTTCTCGGCGATATCAATTGCAGGGTCGAACAGTTTGGCCCACGGCAATTTCCCCCATTTCCTGTGCGCCGCTTCGAGCAGACGGGGCGTGCCCGGAACACCCACTGAACGCCCGCCGACAACGGCCGCATAAAACTCCACCGGCTTGCCGTCAGCCCACAGGAATCGCTCCGGAATGGCGGCAGCGGGTGCGGTTTCGCGCCCGTCGAGCGTTGTCATGTCCTTGCCGTCAAAATGTACCAAAAGCGCGCCACCGCCTAAGCCCGAGCTTTGCGGCTCGACGAGGTTTAGCACCAGCTGCACAGCAATCGCCGCATCAATGGCGCTGCCACCAGCAGCCAAAATATCCTTGCCCGCCTTCGCAGCCAGCGGATTGGCGGCGGCGACCATGTCGAGCTTGGTAGTTTCAGCGATCTTGACGATGCGTCCCGTGCCAGCTTCTGGAGCCGGTGCTATGGTCTGTGCGTTGGCTGCAGTCATGCCAAACGCAAAGATCGCGAGCGCTGCGCCAACCCGGAGGTGTTTCACAAACCTGGCGCCGGAACTGCGGTGATGTAGCGCTTTGATTTCCTGGCGCACGACGATGCTTCCTCTCTGCTTGGGCACAGAGTGTGGAACCGCAATGCCTTGGCGTCAACCACAACCCCATTCCAGCGGCACATGGCCGGGGTCTTCAACGCAGCGCTTGAGCCACTCATCGATAAGCGGGAATCGCTGCATGTCAAAGCCACCCTTTGAACCTGCAGAATGGGTGTATGCAAAGAGCGCGATGTCGGCGAGGGTGAAGGCATCGCCTGCGATGAAAGGCGTCTTCTCAAGCTGCGCCTCCATGACGCCGAGCACGCGGTGGCCGCTTTCCAACAGGTCGTCGAGCCGCTCCGGAGTCTTCTGTGCTGCGCGTTGCGGGTAGGTCAGGATCGCTGCGCGCACAGCAATCACGCCCTCGTGGTAGTTTTGTTCAAAGAACATCCACTCAAACATCTTGGCGCGTTGATATTTGTCCTCCGGTACAAAGCGTGTTCCCTCGCCGAACCAGGTGAGGATCGCATCGGACTCCGCCAGCGTGCGTCCGTCTTCGAGCACCACGAGCGGCACCTTGCCGTTCGGATTCAGCTTGCGGAAGGCGTTCGAGGTGGTGACGCCCGAGCCATATTCAGCCGCAACGTGCTTGAACGGGAGGCCGAGCTTGGCCAGGATCAGCCGCACCTTGTAGGAGTTGCCGGAACTTGGCATGGAATAGAGAGTGAGCATTTGGCGCGCCTTTCGCTAGACATTCGAACGATGTTCGAGCGCGGCCTGCAACACAAATGAAAGTTTGTGAACCGGCCCATTCAAGCGCGTTGCAGGTCTGGCTGCGCGGTGGCCGTAGCCGATGTTTTGCTGATCCTGCGCCGCCAAATGCTGCACTGCCGCCACAAGCGCATCGCGGGCGCTTTGCGGCACTGAAGGCGCAATGAAGCGCGCAAAACCGGTGGGTGCGATTTCCGGGCGGGCAAGCGCGAAGCCTTGCACATAGCTCGCGCCCGCGCTTTCGCTGAGCTCGATCTGGCGCAACTCCTCGATGCCTTCAAACACGGTTTCAATGCCGAGATCGGCAAAGCGCTTCACCATGTCCTTGGCGTGGCCGTAGCCCGCCGGTGTCTCCATCAGCCGCGTGACCCAGCGGCCATCAAGCTTGACGATGTCCGGCCGCAGCCGCGAAATGCGGGCGGCGTCGGAATGAGCCGCGCCATAGTCGTCAATCGCCAGCCGGAAGCCGTTGGCGCGGATGGTGTCGGCAAGGGAGAATAGCAGCGTCGGAGAATTGGCCTTGCCTTCCGTGATTTCGCA
>JANMQE010000697.1:0-1654 GCA_031370195.1 Phyllobacteriaceae bacterium | reverse complement strand
TTGGCGTGGAGCCGGACGGTGGCGTTTTTGAAGAAGAATGCGGGGTGAGGTGTGGCTACCGGCAAGGATGGCGGCTCACGCCGCCATCAGCCGGTCGCACCGCTAACCCTTGATTGACAGGAGAACCATCAGGCCTAGCAGCATGAATATGCCGACGCCCAGGAATGTCAGTATTGAAGGGTTCAGATCAAATGTCGCGCGCGCCTGTTCTTTGACGCGCGTGAACAATTCCGGCCAAGTGTAGCTGACAAAATCACCTTGGCTCATAAGGCCGATCAACTTGCCGGTATCGTCGACAACAGGCAGATGGCGAAAGCGGTCGTTGGACATCTGGCGCAGCCAATCCAGGAGATTGTCATCCACCTTGGCGAGTTTCAGATCCGTGCTCATGATGGCCCGCAGGGGCGTCTTTTTTTGATCAAGGCCCTTGTCGAGGAGGCGGCGCATGAAGTCGCGCTCAGTAACAATGCCGATCGGCTTTTGGTCAGGGCCGGTGATAACCGCAGCGCCGAAGTTTTTCTCGCTCATCGCATGCACGGCAACGGACACCATTTCTTCAGGCCCAAAGGTCATGACTGGTGCTTTTCTTGCAAACTCAGGTCTATCGCCGATACGCATTGGTTTTCTCCCGATTGAATTCATGCCCGCAACTAGGACGCTGCAAGCAGAGGACAAGTCTGTTCGACCGGAATACGGAAACCTGTCGGCGAGCGGATGCAAAGCAGGGACCGGCAAAAGTGTGTGCTATCAGGCGCGCGCGCGGCAGGTTTATGCGACTGACCGCTTCAGCACATCATTGATCCGGCTCTGCCAACCGGGGCCGGATGCCTTGAACTTGTCGATGACGTCCTGATCCAGTCTCAAGCTGACGGCTTTCTTCGGGCGCTCCAGCGGCGGGCGTCCGCCGGGATTCTTGCGCATCTTCTCAGCGAGTTCCGGAAACACTTCAGAAAAAGGTTTGGCCTGCGCCAGCTCTGCCTTTGTCAATGGCGGACTGTCCACGGCATCCCAGTCTGCTTTGGAGAAGCCTTGGCCGGATTTGAAATCAGCTTTCACTTTCTTGCGTGTCATCCATGCAAACCCTTTTTCCCGACCGACCGTATTGAGCGAAGCAGCGGTCAGAAATCGCTGTCGCCAAGCTCTGCCAGCTTCATCAAATGCCGAAGCAATCCGGTTTTGAGCGGCGCAGCGCCATGAACCGGCACCGTCAGTCGCAGAATGCTGCCTGCCTTGCCATAAATATGATGGCTTCCATTGATGCGGAGCAACTGCCAGCCGTGCCGTTCAATGACCTTGATGAACTCCCGTCCGGAGACGGATTTCATACGGCGATGTTCATAATGAGCGCATTGCCGTCAGGCTGTGGCATCTCGATGTCCACGCTCAGGCAGCCTTCGATGGCTTCGTGCAGGTTAATCACCAGCTCTTCCATTGTTTCGCCCTGTGTTGCACAGCCCGGAATGGCGGGAACCTCAGCCCAGAAGCCGCCCTCTTCCGCCTCGTGAATGATCGCCTTGATATTCATGAAATTATCTCCGGCATGTTTGATGCATGTTGAAATATAGCGGGTGTTCGAGGCGGTGACAAATCCCCCTCAAGCCGCCTTACCGCTTCGCCGCCTTCATCGCTTCGGTAATCGCCACCGTCTCGACGC
>JANMQE010000618.1:0-4535 GCA_031370195.1 Phyllobacteriaceae bacterium | reverse complement strand
GACAGCCAAGGAGAGTAGCCATGGAACGCATGGGCCACGTCATTCATCTGCGCGCCGAAGTCATCGACGAATACAAACGCATTCATCGCGAAGTCTGGCCCGCTGTGCTGAAGGGAATCGCGGATTCGAATATCCGCAACTACACGATTTTCCTCAAAGAGCCGGAAAACCTGATGTTCGCCTATTGGGAATACCACGGCACGGATTTTGCGGCTGATATGGCCAAGATGAAACTGATCCCGGAAATGCTCGACTGGTGGAAAATCACCGACCCGATGCAAATCCCGTTCGAGACACGCAAGCCGGGCGAATGGTGGGCCGGCATGGAGAATGTGTTTCATACGGATTAGCGGTGCTCGGTACGAGCCGATTGTTGAGCAGATTCGGCAAGGTTCTCACGGGCAAGTGCTGAGCAGCGCATTAACCCATCTGCGCCAACTTGCTTCTTATATAATATTTTGTATATTATCCTGTATGAAGAATCTGGTTTTCTGCGGCTCGGCATTGAATGACCTCAAGGAATTTTCGTCAATTGCCCGCCGTGAGGCAGGTTATCAATTGGACCGCGTGCAGCAAGGACTAAAGCCGGACGATTGGAAGCCGATGCATGCGGTCGGCAAGGGCGTGGAGGAAATCCGGGTAAGGGACGAATCCGGTGCTTGGAGAGTCATCTATGTCGCTAGATTTTCGGAGGACGTTTTCGTTCTGCACTGTTTTGGCAAAAAGTCTCAAAAGACGGCAAAGCCCGACATTGAACTCGCTGCTTCGCGATATCGCGAACTTGCACGGAGATTGGAAAAATGAAGACTACTCAATTCAACGATGTCTGGGAAGCCATTGAAGATACACCGCAGGAAGCGGCAAACATGCGCCTTCGCTCGCACCTGATGATGGCGCTCAGCGAACGGATTAAGCAGCAAGGATGGACGCAGGCCGAGGCCGCAACACATCTTGGTGTAACCCAACCTCGTGTTTCTGATCTGGTTCGTGGCAAAATCAATTTGTTCGCCATTGATGCGTTGGTGAGTATGGCAACGTCCGCAGGTTTGCAGGTGGAAATCGGCGTCAAGACAGCCGCGTGAAAACCAAAAACCCCGCCGGATCGCTCTGGCGGGGCTTTTTGTCTCCTTCAACCGCTGCTTACTTCACAGCATCCGTAATCGCCGAAGTCCATGCTCCATCCGGAGCCTTAGTGATGATCTTCTGCGCCAGCAGCGCGTCAGCCGTGCGCTGGTAAGCGGCCTCGATCAGCTTGCCGGAGCCCGAGCCGATCAGCTTGCCGACTTCGCCCATCATCCGCTTCTGGTGGTTCTCATCCTGGCCGCCATTGTCCATGACGATGCCTGCGGCTTCATCCGGATTTTCCAGCGCGTACTTCCAGCCCTTCATTGAAGCGCCGACGAACTTGACCATCTTTTCCTTGAAGGCCGGGTCGGCAAGATTGGCTTCCATGGCATAGAGGCCGTCTTCGAGCAGGTCATTGCCCATGGCCGAATAGTTGAAGACCACGAGATCTTCCGGCTTGTAGCCGGCGTCGATCAGCTGCCAATATTCATTGTAGGTCATGACCGAAATGCAGTCTGCCTGCTTCTGGATCAGCGGCTGCACGTCGAACGACTGTTTCAATACCGTCACGCCATCCGCGCCGCCTTCGGTCGGCAGGCCGAGCTTGTTCATCCAGGCGTAGAACGGATATTCATTGCCGAAGAACCAGACGCCGAGTGTTTTGCCCTTGAAGTCGGCTTCGGTCTTGACTGGCCCATTGGCCGGGCAGACCAGCTCCATGCCGGCTTTTTCGAACGGCTGGGCAATGTTGACGAGGCCGACGCCCTTTTCGCGGGCCGCAAGTGCGCCGCCCATCCAGTCGACGATCACATCCGCGCCGCCGCCTGCAATCACCTGCTCGGGTGCAATGTCCGGGCCGCCCGGCTTGATTTCGACGTCAAGTCCAGCTTCCTTGTAAAAGCCCTTGTCCTTGGCGACGAAATAACCGGCGAACTGGGCTTGGGCGACCCACTTCAGCTGCAGCGTCACCTTGTCTTCGGCATACGCGGCGCCTGCCATCAGCGATATGGCCAATGCGAGTGTCAGTTTGACTGTTTTCTTCATGAGACGTTCCTCTCTGGTTACAGGCTCCGCCTTGTTTATCTGCGGTACGACGGATGCCAAAATGTTGTGATGCGCTCGAGAAGTGCGAGTGCACCGTAGAACAGCGACCCGACAATGGCCGCGAGCGCAATTTCCGCCCACACCATGTCGAGGTTCATCCGACCCACTTCGGTCGAAATGCGAAAGCCCATGCCGACCACCGGTGTTCCGAAGAATTCCGAAACGATGGCACCAATCATGGCAAGAGTCGAATTGATCTTGAGGGCATTGAACACAAAAGGCATTGCGGCAGGAAGCCGCAGTTTAAACAAGGTTTGCCAATGACTTGAAGCATAGGTGCGCATCAGGTCGCGCTCCATGGTGCCCGCAGCCGAAAGCCCGGCCAGCGTGTTCACCAGCATCGGAAAAAAGGTCATGACAATGACCACGGCGGCCTTCGATTGCCAGTCAAAACCGAACCAGATCACCATGATCGGCGCGATGCCAATGATTGGCAAGGCCGAGACCATGTTGCCTATGGGCAAGAGCCCGTTGGCAAGGAATTTGTAGCGGTCGGCAAGGACTGCAACGAGGAAACCTGCAAAAGAGCCGACGAAAAAGCCGAACAGCACTGCCTTCAGCACGGTTTGATTGAAGTCGGCGGCGAGCAGCGGGATTGAGGCCATGAAACGTGCGCCGATGGCCGATGGCGGTGGCAGCAGCACGAAGGGCACGCCAGCGCCGCGCACGATGGCTTCCCACAGAACAAGAATCCAAAGCCCGAACACGAACGGGATCAGCAACGCTGTGAACCAATCTGTCTTCCGCCCGTCGCCCGACAGCACAGTCACAAGCCGCCAGCCCAGCAGCCAGCAGCCAGCCAGAATCAGGAAGAAAGACGCGCGGGCTGTGCCATCGCCGTCCGGCAATCCGGTCAGCAAGAGGGCCGCGGCAAGGTGCGCGCCGATGGCAAGCGCGGCGATCTTGGCATTGCGCGGAAGCCGCGCGGAATCAGCGCAAATTGCGCACGCAATCAGCGCGAAAATCAAAAAGGTCGGGATGGACGAAGCACCGACTCCTGTTACCCCCGGCACATGCTCCGTCAGCGGCAGGAACGCGAACGCCAGCAACGCCAGAATGCCTGCGGACGCTGCCTGCCATGAAGGTCTCCAGCTTCTCATACCGGCTTACCCCCCATGCGGGAATTGACGAAGCGGCCGATGATATCAACAAGGATGACCAGCAAAATGGCGACGACCGAACCGGCGATCAGCGCGGCGAAGACGTCGATGGTCTGCGAATAGTAGGAACCGGCCAAAAGCTTTGAGCCAATGCCCGCGACCGCGCCGGTCGGCAATTCACCGACGATGGCACCGACGAGGCTGGCAGCGACCGCGACCTTGATCGAGGTGAAGAAGAACGGCACGGATGCAGGCGCGCGCAGCTTCCAGAAGGTTTGCCATTGGTTCGCATGGTAGGTGCGCATCAAATCAAGATGCATAACCTCCGGCGAGCGCAGGCCCTTCACCATGCCGACAGCAACGGGGAAGAAGGACAGGTAAGTCGAAATCAGCGCTTTGGGCAATATTCCGGTGATGTTCACAGCCGCCAGAATGACGATGATCATGGGCGCGACGGCGAGCATCGGGATGGTTTGGCTGGCGATGATCCACGGCAGGAATGACTTGTCGAGCGCGGGCACATGGACGATGCCGACGGCGATCAAGATGCCGAGCACCGTGCCCATCAGGAAGCCGAGCAGGGTGGACGAGAGCGTGACGCCCGCGTGATAGATCAGGCTGCGGTTGGAAGTCAGCTTGACGCCGAATGTATTCTTCCAAAGATTCACCGCCACCTGATGCGGCGCGGGCATGGTCGGCTTTGGCTGGCTCATGGTCTGGGCGAGGAATTCGCTTGTGCTTACCGTGACGTTCGAGCGTTCATTCTGATCGCGCTGAAACGGCGCGTTCATGCGGTACGCGGCGACGTACCATGCGATGATGATCGCCAGAACGATGGTGGCGACCGGGATGAGGCGGGAGTTTGTGCTCAACTTGACACTCCCTCACCTGTTTCGCTTCGCGAAACTTCCTCTCCCCGTGGGGGAGAGGGGAAAGCAGCGACGTCCCTTTTCGCCTCTCCCCCACGGGGAGAGGAAAGCTTGTGAAGCAAGCAGGTGAGGGAAAGTGACAGCGTATCCCGGCGCTCAATCATCATAGCTATGCCCCGCCCGCAACCCGTCGCGCACTTTCTGGGCAATGCGCAAAAACTCCGGCGTTTCTCGGATTTCCAGCGGACGCTCGGCACCGAGGTTGCAATCGATAATTTCGTGGATTTTCCCCGGCCGTGGGCTCATCACGACGATCTTGGTCGAGAGATAGACGGCCTCGGGAATGGAATGGGTAACAAACACGATTGTCTTCTGCGTCTTGGCCCATAGCTTCAAA
>JANMQE010000594.1:0-2295 GCA_031370195.1 Phyllobacteriaceae bacterium | reverse complement strand
CATTGACGTCGCCGCCGTTGACGACAATGCGGTTTGTCCCTAGCGAGCCGTCGATAAGGACGTCGTTGAGAATATCAGCGTTATTGAACTGGGTGTTTGCAAACGTTGCGGTGGCGGATGAGAGAATGAGATTGGTGAAGTCGATGATATCGATGTTGCTCAGAGCGGTGGTGCTGAAGTTCGTCGAGATTGCAACTGTCAATGCGGGCATCGGGTTATTCCTGCAAGCGATCGCCGCACCCGGAGCTGGGGGCGTCTCTCCTAACGTAAGCTATCTCCTATCCTCGGCCGAGTCCTTGAGATTTTCTTGAGATTTCCTTGAGATTGGCGTGATTTTGCGGCACAAAGAGGCGGGGCTGAGGGGATCGGGCAATTTGCAATATGCATTTGGCGACTATGTTCTCGACATGGACCGCGTTGAACTTCGCAATGGCGCGGATTCCATCGCGGCGGAGCCACAGGTTTTCGACCTCCTGTGCTATCTCATCCGCAACCAGGACCGCGTAGTTTCCAATGATGAATTGTTCCGCGAAATCTGGCATGGGCGCTTTGTCTCGGACTCGACGCTGACCAGCCGCATCAACGCGGCGCGGCACGCCATTGGAGATAGCGGCGCGTCACAGCATTTTATCAAGACCCAGCAGCGCAAGGGCTACCGCTTCATCGGCGAGGCCAAGGCAAGCTCGGCGCATCGACCAAAACCCGGCCATATGCCCAACACCATGCATCAGGAAATCGCATTCTGCACTTCCGGCAATTCTGTGCGCATTGCCTACGCGACCGCAGGTTCAGGCCCGCCGCTGGTCAAGGCCGGCAACTGGATGAACCACCTGGAATATGACTGGGAAAGCCCGGTGTGGAGCCATCTGTTGAAGTGGCTGGCGACCGGACGGCAGCTGGTGCGCTATGATGCGCGCGGCAACGGCCTGTCGGAATGGGACGTGCAGGACCTGACATTCGACAGCTTTGTTCGCGATCTCGAAGCAGTGGTCGATGCGGCGGGATTGGACACATTCTCGCTGTTTGGCGCGTCGCAAGGCTGTGCCTTTTCAATCGCTTATGCGGTAAAGTTCCCGAGGAGAGTCAAGAAGCTCGTGTTGTACGGCGGGTTTGCGCGCGGGCGGCGGATGCGCGGTTCGCCTGTTGATGTGGAGCAGGCGGAAGCGATGATGACGCTGATGCGCACCGGCTGGGGGCAGGAAAATCCGGCCTTCCGGCAGGTGTTTACCTCGCTGTTTGTGCCGGGCGGAACGGCGGAGCAGATGGACTGGTTCAACGAACTTCAGCGCAAGACGACGTCGCCGGAAAACGCCGTGCGCATCCGGCTGGTGTCAGACTACATGAACGTGGTCGATCTTCTGCCGAGGGTTGCAGCGCCGACGTTGGTGCTGCATTGCCGCGATGACGCGATCCAGCCGGTTGCGGAGGGCGAGTTTATTGCTGCCAACATTCCGGGTGCGCGGTTTGTCGGACTTGAGGGCCGCAATCATTTGATCCTTGAAAGTGATCCGGGCTGGCCGGTGTTTCAAAGGGAAGTGGCGGCGTTTCTCGCGGTTTAGGTCACACCACAATGAAATCTGCAAACGTTAGCGCAGTGTTGTCGGTTACGTCAGCGAACAAAGTTTGTCCGCCAGCGTTGAGGCCATTTGAATCATAGAAGAGATCGCCGTTGACGCGGTCATAGAGGATGACGTCGTTGGCGTCTTGTCCGCCGAGCGACAAATCCTTGAAGAAGGCGAGCGCCATCGGGCCTGTGACTGGTAGCAGGGCAAAGATCGCATTTTCCAGCTGGAAGGTGTCCGCCGCGACATTGTAGTCAGTGATTGCGTCGTGGTTGGTGGCAGCGTTCAGCGCGGTGTTGAACAGGAAGATGTCGTTGCCCAGCCCGCCGGTCAGCGTGTCGTTGCCGGAAAGGCCGTTGAGCTTGTTGGCATTGTTGTTGCCGACGATGAGATCGTTTTTGGCGGCCAAGCCTGTGCCATCGATCGCACCGCTGCCGATCAGGTAGAGGCGTTCGGTGTTGAGCGTCATGGTGAAGGTGGCAGTGGATTTGATCGAGTCGGTGCCATAATTGGTGGCCTCTTCGACGATGTCCGAGGTTGAATCGACAAGATAAGTGTCATGGCCCTGCCCGCCGCGCATCACGTCATTGCCAGTCAGGCCGTTCAAAATATTGTGACCGATGTTGCCTGTGAGGACATCGACTTGGCCATTGAGACCGGTGCCGTTGATGTTGCTTGTGCCGGTGAGGAACAGCCGTTCGGTATTGGCTGCAAGCGTAAAGCTGTCAGAGGC
>JANMQE010000591.1:0-3295 GCA_031370195.1 Phyllobacteriaceae bacterium | reverse complement strand
CGCATCGGCAACCAGTCTGGCGGGCGGGTGTTCCTGTTTCTGGAAACCGATGATTTCGCCCGCGACCGTGCCGCCATGCTGGCCAAGGGCGTGAAATTCCGTGAGCAGCCAAGGCAAGAGCCGTATGGAACCGTCGCCGTGTTCGAGGACATCTACGGCAATCTGTTTGACCTGATTGAACCAAAGTAGCTTCGCCCGAAGACTTCAACTTGCGTTTGGAATTCTGCCGTCCTATATCGGCCAAACTGCTTGCGCCCATCGTCTAGCGGTCAGGACACCGCCCTCTCACGGCGGGAACAGGGGTTCGATTCCCCTTGGGCGTACCAGAATCAGCGGTTGAAGCGGCCTTGGCCAGCGCAATTGCCCTCAGGTAAACTGCTGTAATCTGTTGCAAAATTGCGTGATAACGCGGTGTTGATCCGGTTTTGCTTGACATGGACTCGCCTTTCGCTAGGTCTTGAGTGTTGCTCTTGAAGGGCATCCCCCAGGCATCCCGCTTTCCATCGGGACGGTGACATGGAACCCTTTCGGGTTTTCGCTGCATAGTGTGCCCCGGAAGCATTCAGGTCGCGATGAACCAGCACGTCCTTGATCCCGGTCTGCCCGCAGATGACATCAGTGCGGTGGCCCGCCGCATTCATCGTCACTGCATGGGTTTCCGCGGAGCCGACATCCGGCTTTCAACCATCCAGCTTCTGAACACGCTGATCCCCTTGGTGCTTCTGGTCGTTGCCATGGGCTGGTTTGCAACGGACCATTACTGGGTCAGCCTTTTGCTTTCCGTGCCGACAGCCGGGTTCGTGCTGCGCGCGTTCATCATCCAGCATGATTGTGGCCACGGCTCTTTCATGCCAAAGCGCGAAGACTGTGACCGGATCGGCGCGGCGCTGAGCGTCATCACCATGACGCCGTATGACCATTGGAAGCGCAGCCATGCGCAACATCACGCCACCTCGGGCAATCTCGACAAGCGCGGCGTCGGCGATATCGACACTTATACCGTCGAGGAATACCGCGCACTGTCGCCGCTGATGAAGTGGCGATACCGGCTTTACCGCAATCTCATCGTTCAGCTCATCATCGGCGCGCCGGTTAATTTCATGATTCTGCAGCGCATTCCCGCATCCTATTCGCTGGGCGACAGATCCGCGTGGGCGAGCGTCATGATGCTGAATGCCGGCATGCTGGTCTTCTACGGCGGCCTGATGCTCGCCTTCGGGCCGCTGCTGGTTCTCAAAGTCGTCCTGCCCGTCATCATCCTTGCAACATGGACCGGCGGCTGGCTGTTCTATGTGCAGCACCAGTTTGAAAGCGGCGTCTGGGACAAGGGTGAGGAATGGGATTTCCACGTCACGGCGCTGATGGGCTCGTCGCACTATGTGCTGCCGCCCGCGCTGCAATGGATAACCGGCAACATCGGCATTCATCACATTCATCATCTCTGCTCCGGCATCCCGAATTACCGTCTGCAGGAATGCCTTGAGTCCAGCGTCGAGTTGCAGCGCGTTGGCATCAAGCTGACTGTCTGGGAAAGCCTGAAGAGCGTGCCGCTGGTGCTGTGGCATGAAGAGGGCCGCAGACTGATCTCCTTCCGCGAGTTCCGGCGGCTGCCGGCATAGCAACGATCAATGCTCATTGCCCGCGGAGTTCGCGGCGGCAGTCATCTCAACGCCCTTACTGGCGCGTGACTCACGGCTTCGAGCAAGAATCCGGTCAGACCATTTCTTTCCCAGCGCCATGCCGGGACGCTCAACATATCTGTAAATAAAGTTGGCAAGCGGGATCGTTGCAATGACAATTGGTATCGCCAACAACATCCCGGACAGTGTTTGATGCTGCGCCATCCATGGCGGAAAGTCGCTTCGGAAGCTGAACAGCAGGTTTATGAACAGGACATTCCACAGGTAAAAGCTGTAACTGATCTTGCCGAGGAACACGGACGCCGGATGTTGCAGCACCCGCGAGGGCGATGTCGCAAGCACCGCCACCAGCCAGCCCGCCAATCCCGCCCGCAGATAAAATGCCAGTGTCGGGCTTATCGCGAGCTGGTTGACAATCATGAACGCGGCAAGAATTGCCCACCACGGCACAAGCGAACGTTTTTCTTCTGATTGTCTTGCAACCATTACCCAAGCAAGCGCACCCGCAACAAAATAAAACTGGAAGATTACGAGAAACAGAAATCCGAAATTCAACTGTCCGCTGCGCGTCACAACAAGCGCGGCGATCAGCGCGGCAACTGCTCCCGCAACGCCCCAGCGCCCGATCAGCAATCCGGCGACAATCATGACAGGTATCGCCAGCATCTCGATTTGAAGCGTCCACGTTGCGCCGTTCAGCGGAAAATCGATCAGCGCCGCATTGGCCAGCAGTTGGGCACCAGAGAATGATATGTTTGCCGACGGGATCAACGCGTGCGTGGCGTTGCTGAGCGCATAGATCACGATCAGGCAGGCAAGCAGCGAGGGAAATATCCGCAACAGGCGACGGACCATGAAGGCCATTGTGGCGGTCAGCACGGGATAATGCCGGAAATCATTGGCAAGTGAGCGCGTCAGCACGAAGCCGCTGAGGATGAAAAACAACAGCACGGCACTTTCGCCATTGAAGATCGTCAGCCACAGCTTGGTTATCCAGGGGTCGGAGGCCTCCATCTTGAACAGCGGCGTTCCGACCAGAAAGGGTATTGTGTCCGGCGTCATTCCTGTAATCGTGTGAAGGGAACGACGACCAGCGCCGCAAAGCCGCGCAGTCCGTCTAATCCGTCCAAGCGCTGCCCATCCAAGCGCTGCCCCTTCATCTCGCCGCCCAAATCCATTTGCTGCCACCTGCCTGACTATGAATGCCGATCAAGCAAAAAGGCAATGGTCCCGATCAATTTGTGCCTCGACCAAAAATTCCAGTTGATCTTTTGCAGAGATTGTGTTCATGTTTCGTTCGATAAGGGAGACAACGAAACTTTGGACTGGCCGCTCGCAATCACCCGCAACAGTGACGCACTCCGCAAGATCGTGGCGATGATGTTTGCGATGCTGCACGGTGTCGATCACGGTGGCAGTCCCCTCTCCGTCGGCTTCGCCGACACGGTGTCGGGGCGAGCGACGGGTCTCGCCGGTCCTTCGGACCCCCATAAATGGGGCGACGTTAAATCAACCAGCGCGGCTTTAACCTCGCCCCTCCGGGGAGAGGTGTCGGCGAAGCCGACGGAGAGGGGACTGCGCCCCGACGCAAGTGCCTTCACCCTCCCACACCGCCTCTACGCGGCAATCCTGATGATTCTGCGCCCGGCCGAATC
>JANMQE010000508.1:0-7984 GCA_031370195.1 Phyllobacteriaceae bacterium | reverse complement strand
CCGCATCCTTGTTCAGTCCGCTGGCGCCGCCGCTGCGTCGCTGGGCATTGTCTGGATCGTTCAGGCGCTGACCAAGGTCGATCTGGTAACCGACACCGGCCAGTCGATTGGGTCATTCCTTTACCTGTCATTGCTCATTCTTCCGGCGATTGTTCCCATTGTCATGCCCTTCGCGGTTCTGATCGCCACCTCGCAGACGCTGAACACCATGAGCACAGACTCAGAGCTCGCCGTCGTCCACGCTGCCGGAACGCCCAAGCTGATGATCTACCGTCCAATCCTGCTGATCGCAGCGCTGGCGGCGGCGATCACGATGTTCTTCGGCAATTTTGTAGAGCCGTATTCGCGCCAGTCCGCCCGCTTTCTGGTCTCTCAGGCGCGCGCGGATTTCGTCTCCCTGCTCATTCAGGAAGGCTCGTTCCGGCAGGTTGACAAAAATGTCTTCATGCAAGTGTCCAAGCGCGAAGCTGGCGGCCAGCTTGGCGGTCTGTTCATTTCGGACTCGCGCGATCCGGCACTGGACATGATCTACTATGCCCGCAAAGGCTCGGTCGTCCGCCGTGAGGATACCAATCTTTTGTTGATGACCGATGGCGAAATTCACCGCAAGACCGTACGGGACGGACAGGTTTCCATCATTCGCTTTTCATCCTATGCCTTTGATCTGTCCGAGTTTTCCGCCGCCGGGTCCGGGCTCAACCTGTTGCCGAAAGATCAAACCACCGGCTACCTGTGGTCGCCTGACCCCAACGATGTCATATTCCAGAGATCGCCGTTGCTCTACAGCACGGAATTGCATCGCCGCTTGTCCGAATGGCTCTACCCGCTGGCCTTCGCGATGATTGCCATCGGTGCATGCGGCATGGCGCGCTCGCACCGCCAGACCGCAGTCGTCACCATGCTCAATGCAGTTGGAGCCGCGTTTATTTTGCGCTGGCTCGGCATCTTCGGCGAAGACGCTGCCGAGAGCAGCCGCAGTGCGGCGATCTGGGTCTATCTCATTCCGCTGGCAGGCATTCTGGTTCCAGCATATCTGGCATCGCGCAACATCACGATTGAATGGCCATCAGTGGTGCGCAAACGGGCCTCCGCTTTGCAGTCCCGCATCAACGAATATTTTCTGGCCCTTCGCATCAGGCTTTCCGGCTTCCGCCGCGCGTCCACAGGAGATGTGGCATGATCGGTTTCACGCTCGGACGCTATTTTTTCATGCGTTATCTCGTCACCGTCGGCTATTTTCTTGCTGGCATCATGGCGATGATTTTTGTTACCAATTTCACGCAGATCAACGACCGGCTTTCCGGCGTCGCGCAGTATAAAGTATCGACCGGGCTCAGTATCGCCGCGCTGCAGGTTCCGATGATTTTGCAGCAGACGATACCCTTTGTCGGTCTGTTTGCCAGCATGGCGCTTTTGGTCCAGTTGAACCGCAAGTACGAACTGGTGATTGCGCGTTCTGCTGGCTTGTCGGCTTGGCAATTCCTGTTGCCGATTTGCCTTGGTGCGCTCATCTTCGGTGCCGCCTCGGTCATCGTCATCAATCCTCTGGCAGCCAGGACCTATCTTCTTGCCGAAGAAATGCAGGCGCCCTTCGGCTCCAAGAAAGCGGGTGCCTCAACCGCCTTGTCGATCCCATGGTTGCGGCAGAAAAGCGATGATGGCGAGATCATCATCGGTGCGAAGACCGTCCTGAAAGACGGCACGGAGCTTGTTTCGCCGGTGTTCATGGTCATCGACGGCACCGGTTCCGTCAAACAGCGGATTGATGCGAATCGGGCCGCATTATACGTCAAGAACTGGCAACTCACCGGCGTCACCGTTTCCAAGCCGGGTGCGCCCCCCGAACGTCTGGCCACGTTGGACATAGCAACCAACCTGACGCCGGAGTTGGTGCAGGAACGGCTTCAAATACCTGAAATGACGCCGTTTTTCGCACTGCCACAGAAAATTGCAGTTGCTCGCGCGCTGGGTTATCAGGCCAATGCCTTTGCCATGCAGTTCCACTCGGTCATGGCGCTACCGGCGCTTTTGGTGGTCATGACGCTCATTGCATCAACAGTTACGCTGAAATTCGTGCGTTTTGGCCAGTCCGGAACCATGATTCTGGGTGGCATCCTGGCGGGGTTCATGCTTTATGTCGTCACGGTTTTGGTTAAGGCTTTCGGCAAAGCCGGTATTGTGTCGCCCGGTCTTGCGGCATGGTTTCCGGTCATTGTGGCCTTCTTATTTGGAGTATCCTTCCTGTTGCACAAGGAGGACGGTTAGTTGGGTGGCCCTGTGAACAATAGGAAACCTGTTTCGCGTGTGGTCATCTTGGCCGCATCGACAGCGCTTGCCTGCCTGTTTGCCAGCTCAGTGCACAACACCGCTTTTGCCCAGAGCATTGACGACTTGGCCGCATCGGCAAAGATTGCGCCGGATGCGCGTTTGCTGCTGGTGGCTGACGAGTTGATCTACGACAATGGTGCCGAAACAGTCACCGCTTCGGGCAACGTTCAGATTGACTACGGCGGCAACAAGCTTGTCGCCAAAGAAGTGGTCTACGACCAGAAGACCGGTCGGCTGCGCGCCAACGGCAATGTCGAGATCATCGAGACCGATGGCAACCGCATCTACGCTGAGCAGATCGACATTACCGATGATTTCCGCGATGGTTTTGTCAATGCCTTGCGCGTCGAGACCATCGACAACACACGCTTTGCCGCAGAAAGCGCCGAGCGCACCGAAGGCAATGTCACGACGTTCAACAATGGCGTCTACACCGCCTGCGAGCCGTGCCGGGACAATCCGGAGAAGGCTCCGATCTGGCAGATCAAGTCGCGCAAGATTATCTGGAATACACAGAAGAAGACAATCCGTTTTGAAGGCGGGCGCTTCGAATTGTTTGGCATGCCGATTGCCGGGCTGCCCGCGTTCGAGATTGCGGACCCCACCGTCAAGCGCAAGACCGGCTTTCTCACGCCTGGCATCCGCTACAAGAACGAGCTTGGCTATGGTGTCACGGTGCCATTTTATGTCGCGCTCGCTCCGAGCTACGACCTTTTGTTCAACGGTACGATCTACAGCCGCCAAGGCTTTCTCGCTGAGGCCGAGTTCCGCCAGCGTCTGGACAATGGCTCCTACTCCTTGAAAATCGCCGGTATCCACCAGCGCGAGCCGGATGCATTCCGCTTCGGATATGTCGACCGCAACAATGTCAATCGTGGCATGATCGGGTCAGAGGGGGAGTTCAAACTCAATCCGCGCTGGACCTTCGGCTGGGACGTGATGGCGCAGACCGACAAGAATTTCTCCTACACCTACTCAATCGACCGTTATAACCAGTACAACCGCAAGAACGAGATTTACCTGACCGGTCTTTCCGGTCGCAACTATCTCGACTTTCATGGTTACAAGTTCAACGTCCAACAGGCCGTGCCATCGGCAAACGGCGGCGATGACCGCCAGCCTTGGGTTGGATCGAGTGATTATTCACTGACGAGCGCCGACCCGGTGTTTGGCGGCGAGTTGAATGTGGATTTCAACGCGCGCGGAGTGAACCGCGACGAACGTGATCTGATTGCCAATCCGAAGCTGAACGGCTTTGGCAATCTCATCGGCGCATCTGGCACATCGGCGCGGCTGTCCTTCGAGGCGGAATGGAAGCGCACGGTGATAGTGCCCGGCGGTCTTGCCGTGACGCCGCTGCTCGCGCTGCGTGGCGATGGTGATCTGGTCGATTCGGCAGATCTTGTCCGCTCCGAGGCTTTGCGCGGCATGGCCACCGCCGGTCTTGATGTGCGGTGGCCGATCCTGTTCTCGACCACCTCAGCCACCCACATCCTTGAGCCGGTTGCCCAGATTTTCATACGCAACAATGAGCGGTTCGCCGGGCTTCTGCCCAATGAAGACGCGCAGAGCATGGTGTTCGATGCGTCGAACCTTTTCGAGCGCGACAAGTTTTCCGGCTGGGACCGGATGGAGGGTGGGGTGCGGGCCAATTTCGGCTTGCGTTATTCCGGCACCTTCTCCAACGGCTGGACGGCCAACGCCATGTTCGGCCAGTCGTACCATCTTGCAGGCGTGAATTCCTTTGCATCGCCGGACCTCGTTGCTGCCGGTGCATTTTCGGGGCTTGAGACCGATACGTCGGATTACGTCGCTGCCGCCGGCCTTTCCTCCGCAAGCGGTTGGTCGATGGCGGCACGCGGCCGCTTTGACGAGAAGACATTTGAAGTGCGCCGCAGCGAAGCCGAACTTAGCTATGCCGGAACGCCGCTTTCAGGGTCGCTTCGTTATGCTTTCATCCAGGCTCAGCCTCAGTACGGTTTCAATGTTGACCGTCACGAAGTGACCGGCGCAGGCAGCGTCAAGTTCCAGCAAAATTGGCGGGCATTCGGCTCCACGACCTATGACATCAAGAACAAATATTCTTCAGCCGTGTCATTGGGTTTCGGCTATGATGACAGCTGCACCTCCTATTCGCTAACCTATTCCGAGACGCGCACTTTGACGACCAAGGAAGACCCGAACAGGACGATTGGCTTCTATTTGTCATTCCGTACCTTGGGCGATATCGGTACCAGGCAGAGTGTCAGCGAGTAGGCTTGAATTTTGCCTTTGTTTCGCCCGATGAAGCGGGCATTCAAGCGGCTTGATCGGTCAAACTGGCCGGAATTGGAATTGGGTGGGTACCTAACTATGCACAAATCGGCATTGAAAGCGGCATTGATCCTGATCACAACCGCACTGGCTGTTCCAGCGCCTGTGTCTTTTGTCGGCGCGTTTGGCGTGACTGCCTTTGCCAGCGAAATCAAGATCACCGTCAACAAGGTGCCGATCACCTCGCTCGACATCTCAAACCGGGTGGCGTTCCTCAAGTTGCAACGCAAAAAGGGCAATCTTGCTGCCATCGCCAATGAGGAGCTGATCGACGAGGCGCTCAAGCGCGCTGAGATGCGACGGGTTGGCATTTCGATTGGTGAAAAAGCGGTCAGTGATGCCTTCGCCAATTTTGCCAAGGGCAACAAGCTCAAACCCGCCCAACTTGAAGACATCCTCAACAAGTCCGGCGTCACAGCCAAACATTTCAAGGAATACATCCGCATGCAGATGGGCTGGGGCCAGACGGTTGGCTCGCGGTTCCGTGCGACCGCCAAAGTTTCCGAGCAGGACGCGGTGCGCAAGATGATGGAAAAAGGCGGGCCGAAGCCCTCTGCCACCGAGTATATGCTGCAACAGGTGATATTTGTTGTTCCCGCAGCAAAGCGCGGCCAAATCATGGGCCAACGCAAGAAAGACGCAACGGCCATGCGGGCGCGCTTCAACGGATGTGAAAACACGCGCCAGTTCGCCACCGGCCTCAAGGATGTGACCGTGCGCGAGCTTGGCAGATTTCTCGCACCCGAATTGCCGCCGGAGTGGGCGGAGATGATCAAAAAAACCCAGGCCGGCGGCGCAACGGGTGTGCGTGAAACCGAAAAAGGCGTCGAATTCATCGGCGTCTGCCGTGCCAAGGAAGTGTCTGACGACAAGGCCGCCGCAATGAGCCTTCAGGTCGGTGAAGGCGGCAACAAGGGCGCTGAAGAACTCGACAAGAAGTATCTGCAGGAGCTGCGCGACAAAGCTCAAATCGTGCGTCGCTGAAGCTTGCAACTGTGGTTCTCGCGCTCACAGTCGGCGACCCGTCAGGTATAGGACCTGATGTTGCGCTTCTCGCATATACGCGTCGGCTTGATCTGAAGCTTCCAACATTTCTGCTGATCGCTGATCCGGCTCAGATCGTTGCGCGCGCCAAACTACTCGGACTGGACGTTCGCGTCCGGCAGTGCAGTTCCGACGACGCCGTGGATATATTTACGGACGCACTTCCCATCCTTCCACTCCAGAACCGCCATGGTGAAACACCAGGCATGCCGCAGCTCGAAAACGCCGCCGGTACGATTGAGGCTATAGAACGCGCAGTTGAACTGACCGTGTCGGGCAAAACCACAGCCGTTGTGACTTGCCCGATTGCCAAGAAACCGCTCTACGACGCCGGTTTCCGCTTTCCGGGTCACACGGAATATCTGGCGCATCTTGCAGCCTCCAAGGGCGGTGCGGCGCCCCTGCCCGTCATGATGCTGGCCGGGCCGCTGTTGCGCACTGTGCCGGTCACCATTCATATCCCGCTGCGCGATGTCACCGCGCAACTGACAACGAAACTGATCGTTGACACGGCACACATCGTTGATCACGACCTGCGCACCCGGTTTGGCATCGCAAATCCGCGCCTTGCCGTCGCCGGGGTCAATCCGCATGCCGGCGAAGGCGGAGCACTTGGCAAAGAGGACGACGCCATCATCCGCCCCGCGATCGAACAACTGGTCGCAAAAGGCATCAACGCCGTTGGTCCGCTGCCTGCTGACACCATGTTCCATCCAGCAGCGCGTGAGACTTACGACGTTGCCCTATGCATGTATCACGACCAAGCGCTGATACCGGCCAAAGCGCTCGGATTCGATGACTCCGTCAATGTCACGCTCGGCCTGCCATTCATCCGCACCTCGCCTGATCACGGCACAGCTTTCGGCATTGCAGGAACCGGCAAGGCAAAACCAGACAGCTTGATTGCAGCTTTGCGCATGGCAGCCCGGATGGCGGAGTTTTGTCGATGACCAGCATCGACGGCCTGCCGCCACTGCGTGATGTAATCGACAAGTTCGGGCTAGCGCCGAAAAAGTCGCTTGGCCAAAACTTTCTGCTCGACCTCAATTTGACCTCCAAGATCGCCCGCGCTTCCGGACCGCTTGATGGGGCTGACGTGATCGAAATCGGTCCCGGCCCCGGCGGCCTGACACGTGCGCTGTTGTTCAATGGTGCGCGCAGCGTCACTGCAATCGAGCGTGACGACCGCTGCATTGCAGCGCTTGAAGAGATTTCTGCGCACTATCCGGGAAAACTGACGATCATCGCCGACGATGCCATGACGATCGACATGCCAGCGCTGTGCGCCACCTTGGACAAGCCGCGCATTGTGGCGAACCTCCCATACAACATCGGCACGGAGCTGCTCGTCAGGTGGATAACCGCTGACATATGGCCGCCTGTCTGGACATCGCTGACCTTGATGTTCCAGAAGGAAGTCTCCGAACGCATTGTCGCCAGCGCGGGCGATGACGCTTACGGCCGGCTCGGCGTCCTCTGCGGCTGGCGAACGGATGCGACCTTGATGTTCGACGTGTCAAGGCTCGCCTTCACACCGCCACCGAAAGTGACATCGTCCGTCGTTCATATCTCACCAAAGACAATGCCGCTCGACGTACCATTGGCCAAACTCGAAGCCATCACAAAATCCGCCTTCGGCCAACGCCGAAAAATGCTGCGGCAAAGCCTGAAATCAGTTGGCGGCGAAGCGTTGCTGGAGAAGGCGGGCATTGACGGCACGCGAAGGGCTGAGACTCTGTCGGTGGAAGAGTTTGTTGCCTTGGCGCGGCTGGTTTAGCTGCTGAAGTCAATTTCGCCGCAACGTCGGCGGCTTCCAATTGCTCTGGACTTTGTATCATGCAATGATACAAGTATGGTGATGTGATGATTGTTTCCTACAAGGACGGGATGACCAAGACAGTAGCGAGCGGTGGCTCGCCGAAAGGATTTCCGTCCGATTTGTTGAAGCTTGCCTTGAACAAATTGACGATACTTGACTACTCGACAAGTCTCGACGATTTGCGTTCTCCACCTGGAAACAGACTTGAAAAACTTGGCGGAGACCGTGCGGGGCAACATTCAATCCGGATCAACGATCAATGGCGCATATGTTTTGTTTGGACAGACCATGGTCCTGACGATGTCGAAATCGTGGATTATCATTGATAGAAGAGGCAAACGTGATGAAGCGCATTTCTCTACCTCCAATCCATCCCGGCGTCATTCTGCTAGAGGAATATTTGCAGCCGTTGCATATGAGTGCTGGCGCCTTGGCTAAGGCGCTGGACGTTCCACGTACCCGCGTCGAACGCTTGGTCAC
>JANMQE010000488.1:0-1693 GCA_031370195.1 Phyllobacteriaceae bacterium | reverse complement strand
GGAGAAGATTTTCGTCACCGAGTTTCCGGACCTGATGCCCGCGACGCTGATCACCAAGGATGTTGAAGAGATCAAAGCCTTCCGCAAGCAGCACGGCGACATCATCTTGAAACCGCTGTACGGCAATGGCGGCGCGGGGGTGTTTCACCTGCGCGAAGATGACCGCAACCTGTCGTCGCTGCTGGAAATGTTCGGAAGCCTGTCGCGGGAGCAGATCATAGCTCAACAATATCTGCCTGAGGTGCGGGCGGGCGACAAGCGGATCATGCTGATTGACGGCAAGGCGGTCGGTGCGATCAACCGCGTGCCGGCCGCGCATGATGCACGCTCGAACATGCATGCAGGCGGACAGGCGCAGGCTTCCGAACTCACTGCTCGCGACATGGAAATTTGCGAGCGCATCGGGCCGGAATTGCAGAGGCGCGGATTCATTCTCGTTGGCATCGACGTGATCGGCGACAGGCTGACCGAGATCAACGTGACATCGCCGACCGGCGTGCGCGAAGTCAAACGCTTCGGCGGCGCGGATATTGCGGCGCTGTTCTGGGATTGCGTGGAATCCAAGCGGTGAGAACATTTGTTCTTGTTTCTCCACCGCCTGCAACCAGATTAAAGCGCTGACGTGCAAATTGTTCTATTTTTGTTCTTGCATCCTGATTTGAAATGTGATTTCCTCGCCTCATACGGGTGAGTATCAGGCTGTTTTCAACCATTTTGGTTGAAACGCGGGGAGCAGGCACATGGTTGCGCGGGTGAGTACGGTTGCATTTCAGGGCATCGAGGCGGTGCCGGTTGATGTGCAGGTGATGATCGCGCCGGGCAAGACCAACATTCATATTGTCGGGCTGGGGGACAAGGCGGTAGCCGAGAGCCGCGAGCGTGTGCAGGCGGCGCTGCATGCCTCGGGACTCTCGATGCCGGCCAAGAAGGTGACCGTCAATCTGGCACCGGCGGATTTGCCGAAAGAAGGCAGCCACTATGATCTGGCAATCGCGCTCGGGCTCATGGCGGCGCTCGGAGCGATACCGGGCGATGCGCTGAGCCCTTATGTGGTGATCGGCGAACTGTCGCTGGACGGGACGATTGCCGCCGTTGCCGGCTGTCTGCCTGCGGCGATCGGCGCGAATGCGATGGGCAAGGGGTTGATCTGCCCGCACGCCTGCGGGCCGGAGGCGGCGTGGGCGGGCGAAAACATCGATATTCTGGCACCGCGCAGCCTGATTGCCATGGCCAACCACTTTCGCGGCACACAGGCGCTGACACGGCCAATCCCTGCGCTTAAAGTCCCCAATGCGATGATGCCGGACCTTGCCGAGATCAAGGGTCAGGAGACGGCCAAACGTGCGCTCGAAGTGGCGGCGGCTGGCGGACACAATCTGCTGATGGTTGGACCGCCGGGCTCCGGCAAGTCGATGCTTGCGGCGCGGCTGCCGTCGATCCTGCCGCCGCTGATCCCGCGCGAACTCCTGGAAGTGTCGATGATCGCCTCGATCGGCGGCGAACTTG
This sequence comes from Phyllobacteriaceae bacterium, assembly GCA_031370195.1. GTDB lineage: Bacteria > Pseudomonadota > Alphaproteobacteria > Rhizobiales > Rhizobiaceae > JANMEX01. Next base: position 187 of record JANMQE010000488.1, on the reverse strand, counting down.
CGGACGGGCAATTGTCTGACCGGCGGCCATTTCGCGCACCGCATCATTCGGCCTCGATGGCCGCAATGGTCGGCGGCGGTGTGCGGGCCCGGCCGGGCGAAGTGTCGTTGGCGCATCATGGCGTTTTGTTTCTTGATGAGTTTCCGGAGTTTCACCCGCAGGTTCTGGATTCGCTGCGCCAGCCGCT
>JANMQE010000466.1:0-6464 GCA_031370195.1 Phyllobacteriaceae bacterium | reverse complement strand
CCCAAGCCCACCACCAAGCCATCCTCGCCGCACAACCCATCAACGCCACGCTCCTGTTCAACCGCCTCCGCGCCATGCGCCACGCGCTCAACGATCTCCCCCGCCAAGCCCGCCGCTTGGCAAGATGGCGCGCGCGTCGCGACGAAATCCTTTCATCCAAAGCCCCTTACAAACCAACCCGCATCAGTCCTTTTCGTCCCGGACCACCGCCGGGATATCGCCGCAAAGATATTCACCCGGTCGATTACAAATTGAAAGACGTGCATTATTTCGCGGTCGAGGCGTTCCGGTGGAAACCCGGGGACAGCTGCCTCTGAAAGGCAACTGTAACCGATCTTGGCGCTTGCAAGCGATTGAAATTGTTAGCAAAACCCAAAAATCTTCGTCATTCCGGGGCCGCGCAGCGGAACCCGGAACCCATGCCGTTGGCGGATGTGAATCAAATCACGTGCAGAACATTCACCCGTTCAAACCAGCAAATCTTCCGCACCAAAATTGCTGCACCCCCGCCATCGGCATGGGTCCCGGATCGGCTGCGCCGTCCGGGATGACGAAAGTGCGGGGGAATGGCCGGAAGCGAGCGCAGGTGGAAATGATCTCCCAACTGGCCTTCAAACAAACCTCACAGCCAGCTCCTTCACACCAATCCCCGTCATCGAATGCTTGACAAGCACCGGCCAGATCCCTATTTCCCCGACACGTTTGGCACTCTCCGTTGTCGAGTGCTAACGCTGCCGGACATCCGGCTCCCGATTTTGTACAATCAAAGGGTTTGCAACTATGGCCAAATTGAAATTCCGCCCGCTGCACGACCGCGTCGTCGTCCGCCGCGTTGAATCAGAAGCGAAGTCTGCCGGCGGCATCATCATTCCGGACACCGCCAAGGAAAAGCCGCAGGAAGGCGAGATTCTTGCCGTCGGCTCCGGCGCGCGTGATGAAGCTGGCAAGCTTGTTCCGCTCGACGTGAAGGCCGGCGACCGCGTGCTGTTCGGCAAGTGGTCCGGCACCGAAGTCAAGCTCAATGGCGAAGACCTTCTGATCATGAAGGAATCCGACATCATGGGCATTCTGGGCTGAAACCCGATCCATTCAACTGAACTGACATAAAGGAGACCATTCAAATGGCTGCCAAAGAAGTTAAATTCGGCCGTGACGCGCGCGAGCGCATGCTGCGCGGCGTCGACATTCTCGCCAACGCTGTCCGCGTGACCTTGGGTCCCAAGGGCCGCAACGTCGTCATCGACAAGTCGTTCGGCGCACCGCGCATCACCAAGGACGGCGTGACTGTCGCCAAGGAAATCGAGCTGGAAGACAAGTTCGAGAACATGGGCGCGCAGATGCTGCGCGAAGTCGCTTCCAAGACCAATGATATCGCTGGCGATGGCACTACGACTGCAACGGTTCTCGCCCAGTCCATCGTTCAGGAAGGCGGAAAGGCTGTTGCTGCCGGCATGAACCCTATGGATCTGAAGCGCGGCATTGATCTGGCTGTTGCCGAGGTCGTTGCTGACCTCATCAAGAAAGCCAAGAAGATCAAGACCTCGGAAGAAGTGGCTCAGGTCGGTACCATCGCCGGCAATGGCGATGCATCCGTTGGCTCAATGATCGCAGAGGCGATGCAGAAGGTCGGCAATGAAGGCGTCATCACGGTTGAAGAAGCCAAGACCGCCGAAACCGAGCTTGAAGTCGTTGAAGGCATGCAGTTTGACCGCGGGTATCTCTCGCCATACTTCGTGACCAACGCCGACAAGATGGTCGCCGATCTCGAGGACGCTTACATCCTTCTTCACGAGAAGAAGCTGTCGAACCTTCAGGCGATGCTGCCGATCCTTGAGGCTGTTGTTCAGACCTCGAAGCCCCTCGTCATCATCTCGGAAGATGTCGAAGGCGAAGCGCTTGCAACACTGGTCGTCAACAAGCTGCGCGGCGGCCTCAAGATCGCTGCTGTCAAGGCACCGGGCTTCGGCGACCGCCGCAAGGCGATGCTTGAAGACATCGCGATCCTGACCGGCGGCCAAGTGATCTCCGAGGACATTGGCATCAAGCTTGAAAACGTGACCATCGCCATGCTCGGTCGCGCCAAGAAGATTTCGATCTCCAAGGAAAACACCACCATCATCGACGGTGCTGGCAAGAAGGCGGAAATCACCGCCCGCGTTGCCCAGATCAAGGGCCAGATCGAAGAGACCACGTCTGACTACGACAAGGAAAAGCTGCAGGAACGTCTTGCCAAGCTTGCCGGCGGCGTTGCCGTCATCAAGGTCGGCGGTTCGACTGAAGTTGAAGTCAAGGAAAAGAAGGACCGCGTTGATGACGCGCTCAACGCAACCCGCGCTGCTGTTGAAGAAGGCATTGTCGCTGGCGGCGGTTCGGCTTTGTTGCGCTCGTCCGTCAACATCAAGGTCAAGGGTGCCAACGAAGATCAGGAAGCCGGCATCAACATCGTGCGCCGCGCGCTCCAGTCCCCGGCCCGTCAGATTGCCACCAACGCCGGCGCGGAAGCCTCGATCGTTGTCGGCAAGATCCTTGAAAACAAGAACCCGAACTTCGGCTACAACGCGCAGACCGGCGAATATGGCGACATGGTCGTCATGGGCATTGTCGATCCGGTCAAGGTGGTTCGCACCGCCTTGCAGGACGCAGCCTCGGTTGCCGGCCTACTCGTCACGACCGAAGCCATGATCGCTGAAGCTCCTAAGAAGGACTCTGGCGGCGGCGGCGGAATGCCGGGCGGCATGGGCGGCATGGGCGGCGGCATGGACTTCTAAGTCCAAACCGTTCAGCGTCCAACACTCGAAGGGCGGCAGCGATGCCGTCCTTAATTGTTCGCAGTTGGTTGACGATCTGTCCGACTTGTTCGTCTTTTATATACGGCAATCTTTTGTTAAGTCTTCGCAACGATTCATCGAAAAGGTATTTCCAATGTCGAACTCCGTACTCACTTTGTTGGCCCGCATTTTGCTCGCAATTGTTTTCATCCCCGCAGGTGCCTCCAAGTTTGGCGATATTACTGGCACCGCTGGCTATATTTCCGCAATGGGCCTGCCTGCCGGAACGCTGCTTGCCTGGGCCGCTGCAATTTTTGAACTTGCGGCCGGCATCGCCATTCTCGTCGGTTTCCAGACCAAATGGGCTGCGCTCGCATTGGCGGCTTTTTGTGTGTTCACCGGTTTCGTATTCCACTTTGCCGCCGCATCGGGCGACACAAGCGGACTGCAGATGATCATGTTCTTCAAGAACATCGGCCTGGCCGGCGGTTTCCTTGCCTTGGCAGCATCCGGTGCCGGTGCCTATTCAGTGGATGCCCGACGCTCATAACGCCAAATCTGTCGGATTGGCGTTTTCTTGAAGCCCGCAGCGATGTTGCGGGCTTTATTTTTGTCTTAACCCGACCTTACTACAGTCAATGAAACAGCAGGCAAAATCATGTCCGAGAACGTGCAGACAAAACCGGTCCACTCGCTCTCGCGCGCGTTTCGCGTTGACACGCCTTGGCACCGCTTTCATGTGAACACGCTGCTGCTGGATGGCCAGGCGGCGTTTGTCCTCTTGTCGCTGCTTTTCATCTCGTTTGGCGCAATGTTTCTGCCCAACCGAAATCTCATAACCACAACGACGATCCTTCAGCTTTTGATGTTCAGCGGATTGTCGCTGTGTTTCGCGGTGGTGGCACTCGCCATCGCGAAATTCGGACAGACAAAATCCGTTGCGCAAACCATAGACTATACATTCCACGCGCTTCTGGCACAGGGCAACCTTGGCCGGGCCGTGCCGACAGTTCTGCTGGTCGGCGTCTTCATGTTTACGTTCCCGAGTTTCAAGTCGCAGATACCTGCCCTCAATCCGTTCAGCTGGGATTTGGCTCTGGCGCAGTTTGACCGGGCGCTGCACTTCGGTCAGACGCCGTGGGAACTCATCGCTGCGGTCACAGGCTATGGTTCCTTTACGGTCAAGATCGACCAATTCTACTATCTCTGGTTCCCGGTGATTTTTACATCCACCGCCGCTGTCGCGCTCATTCCCGGTCGCAATGTCTGGCGTCACCGTTATCTGCTGTCGTTCATAATGTCCTGGATATTGATTGGCAGCATCATGGCCGTTGCCTACTCGTCTGTCGGGCCGATTTACTTTGATCGCTTGAACGGCGGAGTGTCCGAGTTCACGCCGTTGATTGCGCAACTTGAGGCCGTCAACGCCCGCAGCGCGCTCCGGATTCTGCTGATCCGCGACCAGCTTTGGGAGGCGTATATCAACTCGTCCGGTCAGGTCATTTCCGGCATTTCGGCGATGCCTTCCATGCACAATGCGATATGCGTTTTGATGTTTCTCGCCGCGCGCCATGCCGGGGCCGTTATAAAATGGCTCGCTGCCGCCTATGCTTTGACGATCTTCGTTGGCTCGGTGCATTTGGGCTGGCATTATGCTGTGGATGGTTATGTTTCAGCGATCATTGTTATGGGCATCTGGAAGTTTACCGGGTGGCACACCAAGCGCACGGCGCACCCGCTCTAAAGCATCGCCTTCAGCACTCTTCCAATCGACGCCTGATCATCAGCGGTGCGTTCTTTTCGTGACAGCACCAAACAGGCTTGAGATTTGAGGATCACACCGTCCGTCAGCACTTTCAGATTGTTGGCGGCAAGCGTTGAGCCCGTGGAGGTGATGTCGACAATCAGATCCGCAAGTCCGGCGGCAGGCGCTCCTTCGGTGGCACCAAGACTTTCGACGATCTGATAGACCTGAATGCCGTGCATCTGGCTGAAAAACCCTTGCGTCAGCCGCCAATATTTGGTGGCGATGCGCAGACGGCGGCCGTGCTTGTGGCGAAAGTCCGCCGCGACATCGTCGAGGTCTGCCATGGTTTCCACGTCATGCCAATGGTCCGGCACTGCCACCACGACATCTGCCAACCCAAAGCCAAGGCGCGCGGAGATCTCCATCTTGGCCGCCCAAGCAGCAGCGGACTCGCGCACCAGATCTTCGCCGGTTACACCAAAATCAATGGAACCTGCGACCAGTTCGCGGGCAATTTCGGAGGCCGACAGCAGCGCGATCTCGATGTCATCCCTGCCCTTGATTTTGGTGCGATAGGCGCGCGCATCCTTTTGCGGCAACACCTCAAGTCCGGCCTTGGAGAATGCTGCGATCGTGTCGTCTTTCATCCGGCCCTTGGACGGTATGGCGATTGTGATGGTCATGCCAGAGCCTCCAACCGGTCGAGCCACAGCGAGAAGCCGACGCCCGGAATCGGCTTTTCCGCGCCAAGCAATGTCAACAACCGGTCATATCGACCGCCGCCTGCAAGCGGGTTTGTCGCGCTTTGGTTTGAGCGGATTTCAAAAACAAGCCCGGTGTAATAATCCAGCGGGCGACCGAATGCGGCGTCATAGATCACCTCGCCGCAATCAACGCCGAGCCGTTCGATTTCCTGCGCCCGCGCTGCGAAAGCTGCCAGCGCCATATCGAGCGCTACATCAGACTTAGCGGCAAATTTTGTGAGATGGTCAGACGCGGTTGCAAGCGGTTCGCGAATGGCTAAAAATTCGGTGAGCGCGGCAAACTGGCGTTTGGAGAGTTTGACAGAGGCCAGTTCCGTCTTCTCAATCAACCGCGCAGCGATGTCTTCTGCTGATCGCCCAGTGTGCGCAGGAATTCCAAGAGATTGCATTTCGGCGGCGATTGCTGCCGCGAGATTTTCCTTTTCGCCCTTGGCGGCAAGCTTGGCCAACGCCGGTTCAAGGTCCGGCAGCGGGCGCTCACTTGCGAGTGCGTTCAGCGTTTCCTTCAGCATCGCCGCGTTGCCGAATGTGCGGGCCAGCTGCATGCGCCAGCCGCGCGGCAGGCCAAGGGCTTTAAGCACGGCTTCAAAGATTGTCTGGTCGCCAAGCAGGATTTCAACATCGGCGTCGGGAGCAGCAAGGCGCACCATTTCCACCGCTTGGACCAGCGAGCGCGCATCTGCCGCCGCGATATCTGCGTGGGCCAGATCCTCAATGCCCGCCTGAAAAAACTCCGAGCCACCAGCACGGCGCTGGCGGAACACTTCACCGAAATAGGCATAGCGAGCCGGTGTATCCGCGCCATTGGCGATGTGGTTGAGGCACACCGGAATGGTGAATTCCGGCCGCAGACACAGGGTCTCGCCGGTTTCAGATTCGGTCAGGAAAATCCGGCGGCGAAGGTCTTCGCCCGCCATGTCCAAGAATGGAGCGGCGGGTTGGATGACGGGGATAGTCACCGCGCTCGTGTTGCTGGCGGCCATGTAGGTTTGGAGTGTGGTTGCGAAGGTTGGGGCTCGGGTCAAGAGGCGACACTCCGGATGGTTTGGCGCGAGGCGCCCCCCTCTGTCCTGTCGGACATCTCCCCCGCGAGAGGGGAGATCGGCGCGTCACCGTTCGCTGCCAATCGGAAAAAGCCGGTGATTATCGATCTCCCCCCTCGTGGGGGAGATGCCGACAGGCAGA
>JANMQE010000438.1:0-3333 GCA_031370195.1 Phyllobacteriaceae bacterium | reverse complement strand
CCCGACTGGTGGAAGCTCGAGCCGCAAGCCAATGTCGCAGCGTGGCGCAACATTGAAGCCGTTCTCAACGACCGCGATCCGCTCTGCCGCGGCGTGGTTTTGCTCGGCCTTGAAGCGCCGCACGACGAACTCGAAGCCGCTTTTGCCGCAGTCGCAAACATCAAGGTGGTCAAGGGCTTTGCCATCGGACGCACCATATTTGCAGAAGCGGCCGAAAATTGGCTCGCCGGACGCATCACCGACAAGGAGGCCGTCGACAACATGGCCGGACGATTTGAACGGTTGACATCGGCTTGGCTGCGCGCCCGCGCATCCAAGGCGGCGTGAGCGCCGACAGAGATACCGGGAGGAACCCAAAAATGAAAACCGTACGCCTGACCATGGCCCAAGCGCTGGTCCGCTTCCTGTCGCGCCAGATGACGATTGTTGACGGCAAGACCGTGCCCTATTTCGCCGGCGTCTGGGGCATCTTCGGCCACGGCAATGTTGCCGGCCTCGGCGAGGCACTCTATCACATCCGCGATGAGCTTGCGACGCTGCGCGGCCAGAATGAACAGGGCATGGCACTTGCCGCGACAGCATTTGCCAAGGCATCGTTCCGCCGCCGCGCCATGGCAGTAACCACATCGATCGGTCCCGGCGCGCTGAACATGGTGACAGCCGCTGCCGTCGCGCATGTTGACCGTGTGCCGCTGCTGTTGTTGCCGGGCGATGTTTTCGCCAATCGCATTCCCGATCCCGTTCTGCAACAGATCGAAAACTTCAGCGACGGCTCATTGTCGGCCAACGACTGCTTCAAGCCCGTATCTCGCTACTTCGACCGCATCACCCGTCCGGAGCAATTGATCCCGGCGCTTGAGCGCACGATGCAAGTGTTCTTCGATCCGTCAGAGTGCGGACCGGTGACGCTTGGTCTTTGCCAGGATGTGCAGGCGGAGGCCTATGATTATCCGGAAGCCTTTTTTGACACCCGCGTCTGGACCACCCGCCGCGCGCGCGCCTCGCTTGATGAACTGCACTCTGCGGCAGCGCTGCTTTCAAAAGCAAAGAAGCCGCTCATCATCTCCGGCGGCGGTGTTCTCTATTCGCAGGCAACCGAAGCGCTGAAGGATTTCGCCGAGAAACATGGCATCCCGGTCTGCGAGACGCAGGCCGGCAAATCCTCGCTGCCGCATGATCACCCGCTCAATATGGGCTCAGTCGGCGTCACTGGCACATCGGCGGCCAACGAGCTTGCGCGCGAAGCTGATGTGGTGCTCGCCGTCGGCACCCGCCTGCAGGATTTTACGACCGGCTCTTGGTCATTGTTCCAGAACGACGGCAAGGCGATCATCGGCCTCAACACGCAGGTCGTTGATGCAGGTAAACATCGCGCCCAACCGCTGGTCTGCGATGCGCTTGCCGGGCTTGCAGAGTTGTCGGGCGTTGCAGGCGCTTACAAGTCTCCAAAGGCTTGGACTGACAAAGCATCAGCGGGCCTTGCAGCATGGAAGATTGCCGCTGACAAAGTCACCGCGACAACAAATTCAACCTTGCCCTCAGATGCACAAGTGATTGGCGCGGTTCAGCGCCACTTTGGTTCCAAAGCCACAATCGTCTGCGCCGCAGGCGGCCTGCCGGGCGAATTGCACAAATTGTGGCAACAGGGCGCGCCGGGCTCTTACCACATGGAATATGGCTTCTCCTGCATGGGTTATGAGATCGCCGGCGGTGTTGGCGTCAAGCTGGCAAAGCCTGATGAGGATGTTGTCGTCATGGTCGGCGACGGCTCTTACATGATGATGAATTCGGACATCGCCACGTCGGTGATGCTCGGCGCGAAAATCACGATCATCGTCTTGGACAATCGCGGCTATGGCTGCATCAACCGGCTGCAAATGGCGACTGGCGGCGCGAACTTCAACAATCTGCTCAAGGACACCTGGCACAGGGAATTGCCCGACATCGACTTCCGCGCCAACGCCGAAAGCATGGGCGCAGTGGCCGTCAAGGTCTCGTCCGTTTCGGAATTGGAAACGGCTCTCGACAAGATGAAATCCGAGACCCGCACCTGCGTCATCGTCATCGATACCGATCCGCTCATCATCACGGAAGAGGGCGGCAATTGGTGGGATGTCGCCGTTCCGGAAGTCTCGATGCGCAAGAGCGTCAACGAAGCCCGGTCGAAGTATGAACAGGCGCTCGGCAAGCAGCGCGTCGGCAACTGATCCATTCATTGAACACTGGAGTTACAAATTGAAAGCCAAACTCGGCATGTCGCCCATTGCGTGGTGGAACGATGATCTTGCGGAATTGAGCGATGATGTGTCGCTGGAAGAGTGTTTGGCGCAATCGCGCTCGGCAGGCTTCACCGGCATGGAGCAGGGCCGACGCTTCCCCGACACGCCGGAAGAAATGCTGCCGATCCTCAAAGCCGCCGACGTGACACTTTGCGGCGGCTGGTTTTCCGGAACGCTGACCATCGAGGGCGTCGCCGAAAACAAGGCCCGCATCCAGCCGATGATTGAACTGTTCAAGGCGGTCGATGCACCTTGTATTGTCTACGGCGAAGTCGGCCGCTCCATACAAGGCGACCGGTCCACGCCGCTGGCATCCAAGACCGTGTTGTCAGACGATGAAATGAGAGCCTATGCCCGCAAGGTCACCGGGTTTGGTGAATGGTGTGCAGAGCAAGGCATGCCGCTTTCATACCATCATCACATGGCGGCGGTCGTGCAGTTTGAGCATGAACTTGATGCGTTCATGAAACACTCCGGCGAAGGCATTCCGCTGTTACTCGACGCCGGTCATCTCGCCTTTGCAGGCGGCGATGTTCTTCGCGCCATCGACAACCACCACAACAGCATCAGCCATGTGCATGTGAAAGACATCCGCATGGATGTGATCCATGGTTTGGACTGGACAACGCAATCCTTTCTTGACGCCGTGGCGCTCGGCGCTTTCACTGTGCCGGGCGATGGCTCGCTGGATTTTGGGGCGATTGTCCAGAAGTTTGCCGATTATGGCTATGAAGGCTGGTTTGTGGTTGAAGCCGAACAAGACCCGAAAAAGAACCCGCCGCTGAAGATGGCGCAAGTGGGACACAAGGAATTGATGCGCGTCATGACAGCGGCAGGCTACACTGTCGAGACGCAAGGATTTCCTAACGCTTGAACGTGATCCGGTTTGTCCCATTGCGATTGAGCGGCTATAATGACCTCTCAACTTTCATAGAGAAAGCAGGCCTTGTTTGAACATCATCGGTCCCGAACATCCGTTTTTTGAAAAGCCGCTGGCACGATATCTGACCGTGGCTGTCTGTATATCCTGGGCCATCATGGAATGGGTTTTCGG
>JANMQE010000256.1:0-4169 GCA_031370195.1 Phyllobacteriaceae bacterium | reverse complement strand
CGGAGTCGCACAAAAATTGCGGGCTATCGATCTCCCCCCTTGCGGGGGAGATGTCACGAAGTGACAGAGGGGGGCGCCTCGCGCCAAAGCTGCACCCATCAGCCCCCCACCGCCCGCAGCACCTCGCGCGAGATAATATGCCGCTGAATCTCGCTCGTCCCTTCCCAAATCCGCTCAACCCGCGCATCGCGCCAGATGCGCTCCAGCGGCAAATCCTCCATCAGACCCATGCCGCCATGAATCTGGATCGCCTCATCTGCCACCATCGCCAGCACCTCGGTAGCCTTCAGCTTGGCCATCGCCATGTCGGCCTCGCTCACCGTGCCCTTGTCGAACTTCCAAGCAGCCTCGCGTGTCAAAAGCTCTGCCGCCTTCAACTCCGTCGCCATGTCCGCAAGCTTGAACGATACGCCCTGAAACTTGCCGATCTGCTGGCCGAATTGCTTGCGCTCGGCGGCGTAGGAAATCGAGTGCCCCAGCGCCCGCTCCGCCCGCCCAAGGCAAGTGGACGCCACCTGCAGGCGCGTAGCGCCGAGCCATTGATTGGCAACCTCAAACCCCTTGTGCGGCTCGCCCAAAACTTGGCGATTTGGAATGCGGCAATCGTCAAACTCCAACACCGCATTGGTGTAGCCGCGGTGCGAGACATTGCGATAGCCGTCACGCACCGTAAAACCCTTGGTGCCCTTATCAACGAAGAACGCCGTGATCATCTTCTTCTTGCCGCGCGGCGTGTCTTCTTCGCCAGTCGCCATGAAGCAGATCGCAAACCCGGCAATGTCGGCATGGGAAATGAAATGCTTGGTGCCATTCAGCACCCAGTCATCGCCATCCTGCTTGGCGCTCGCCTTCATGCCGCGCAGGTCCGATCCCGCACCGGGTTCCGTCATTGCAAGGCAATCCCAAGTCTCGCCGCGGATGCAAGGCATCAGATATTTCTCGCGCTGCTCCGGCGTGCCCGCGAGCAGGATGTTCGAAGGCCGCGCCACGCAGGTCCAATGCAGTGCATAGTTCGCCCTGCCGAGCTCCTTTTCGTACAGCAGCCATGTCAGCGTATCGAGCCCCGCGCCGCCGACCTCTTCCGGCATGTTGGCGGCATAGAGCCCGGCAGACATGGCTTTGCCCTGAATTTCCTTGATCAGCTCCATTGGCAAATGGCCGGTGCGTTCCACCAAGGCTTCATGTGGATAGAGTTCGTTCTCGACGAACGCCCGCGTGGTGTCGATGATGGCTCGCTGCTCTTCGCTCAGGCCGAAATCCATGAAATTAGTCCCACCAAAAAAACCAGGTTTTGTTGTTCAAAAGCGATGAAGCCAAAGCATCGATAGTTTCCGTCCCCTGTTCCACAATGTCAGGGCAATACAGGAACTGTTCCTCGGCCAACTTGATCGCGTCTTCGCGGGTAGATGGAGGATTGGCTACGTTGAATGTGAGGATATCTCGCGTCATCCCTTCGAGCTTGGCACCGTACTGCTCAAACCACTTCTTATGGGCCGCCAAATGTAATTCGTCGAAGGGACAATCGTTCCACCCGCCAAACGGGATAAACTTGAGCGCGCTCCATTCGGGGGTCGACGGCAGGGCAACAGCCATGACTTTCTTGTGGGGGATTGGTCCGTCTTTTGTCCATTCGAATATGGAGCCGAAATAGGGAGAAACGCGGTCAACGTTGTCGTCCCATTCGCCTCTAGGGAAAATGCCGTCAGCGCCTAATTCGGCCGTCCTTTCTGTTCTCTGGCTTTCGAGAAACTGACCAAAATCTCCGACCTCAACTTGATCAGGAGCTTGCTCTCGATCCTCCAATACTTCCAGCATTGAAGCCTTGTCTGAGGCGTCTCCCAACGGCAATAAAACAAATCCAGGGTTCTCTGCACTAAATCTTCGAACAAATCCGAGAGCGTCCTTGCCATCCAGTTCGTATATCGGGCATTCAATATTTGCCTCTGGATATAGATACCCTGTTGGCAAATAGGTCTGCGGCACTGACTTTCTCGAAAATAAACTTGCGAACGGATTTTTCAACGACATATCCTTTTTGGCGATTCCACCAAGCCAACTTAACTAATAAGTCGCAGTCAATCACCTCTTCTTCACCAACTTGCCAGCCTTGGCCTTCGCCGCCGCCGCCGAAACGCCAGCCTTCCTCGCCAACTGTTTCACATAGTCCTTGTGCAGCTCGCCCGCGCCCCAGCCCTTGCCCTTGTTGGTCTTGGACAGCGCCGCCATGATCGCCACGAGGTTTTCATCGCGGATGGCTTCAAGTTCGCGGATTGACCATTTGCCGGACTGATCGTCGGACTGACCGGCGATGAGATCGACCAGCTCATCATTGAACTCCGGCACATCAGTCAGCTTCGTCCACGGCCACTTCAGGCATGGACCAAACTGGGCCATGAAGTGGCGCATGCCCGCCTCGCCGCCGGCAATCCGGTAGACCTGAAACATCCCCATCTGCGCCCAGCGGATGCCGAAGCCGTAGCGCATGATGTCGTCCAGTTCCTCGACCGTGGTGATGCCATCCTTGATCAGCCATAGCGCCTCGCGCCAAACCGCCTCAAGTAGACGGTCACCGACGAAGGCTTCGATTTCTTTCTGGATCACAACCGGCTTCATGCCGATGGACGCATAAATCGCCCGTGCCTTTTCGGTGAATTCCTTTGTCGTTTTCACGCCGCCGACAATTTCGACAATCGGCAGCAAGTAAACCGGGTTGAACGGATGCGCGACCACCAGCCGTTCGGGGCGCTTCATCGACGTCTGCATGTCCGATGGCTTGATGCCGGAAGTGGACGAGCCAATCAGCGCATCCGGTCTTGCATGCGCGTCAATTTCGGCCAGCACCTTGTGCTTGATGTCGAGCCGCTCCGGCACGCTTTCCTGAATAAGGTCAGCATCCTTGACCGCCTCCGCCAGCGACTTGGCATAGGAAATCTTGCCTTCTTTCGGCAAATTCGGCGTCATCTGCCGATAGGCCGCGCGGGCGTTGGTCATCACCGCATTGACCTTCCGCTCGGCCTCAGGATCCGGATCGAAGATCGACACGTCAATCCCGTTCAGCACAAGACGGGCAACCCACCCCGCCCCGATGACGCCACCGCCGATGCAAGCTGCTTTGTTGATTTTGGTCATTTTTCAAATTACTCCAACAAGCGCCAAGCTTTCGCGATTATCCCCTTCTCCCCGCCACTTGCGGGGAGAAGGTGCCCAACGGGCGGATGAGGGGCAGCGCTGCGTTTCGGCGATTGTCATCTCATTGCTCACTTTCAAACTTGGTTTCGACCGCAGAAAACGCCAAACTCCAACCTTTGGCGCTGCCCCTCATCCAGCGCTTCGCGCCACCTTCTCCCCGCAAGTGGCGGGGAGAAGGGATGGCTCATCCCGCCACCATCGCCATCTTGGCCAAACCCAACTTCTTCCGCACCTCTTCCGGCCCGATCACCCGCGCGCCCATGGTCTCGACAATCGTCACCGCACGTTCCACCAACTGCGCATTGGTCGCCAGCACACCCTTGCCGAGCCAGAGATTATCCTCCAGCCCCACGCGCACATTGCCGCCAGCCAGCACGGCTGCGGCAACATAGGCCATCTGGTCGCGGCCAAGGGTAAACGCTGACCAGTTCCATGTGGACGGCACATTATTGACCATTGCCATGAAGGTGTTGAGATCATTCGGCGCGCCCCAAGGCACACCCATGCAAAGCTGAACCAAGGCGTCGCGCTTCAACACGCCCTCCTCCACCAACTGCTTGGCAAACCACAAATGCCCGGTGTCGAACGCCTCGATCTCCGGCTTGACGCCCAGCGCCGTCATCATGCCCCCCATGGCGCGCAGCATGCCCGGCGTGTTGGTCATCACATAGTCGGCTTCGTTGAAATTCATCGTGCCGCAATCGAGCGTGCAAATTTCCGGCAGACACTGGCGCACGTGCTCCATGCGGTTGGTCGCGCCGCCCATGTCCGTGCCCTGCACTTTCAAGGGCAGCGGGTTTTCGACATCGCCGAACACCATATCGCCGCCCATGCCGGCAGTGAGGTTCAGCACCACATCGACGTTCGCCTCGCGGATGCGCTCCGTCACTTCGCGATAAAGATGCACATCACGTCGCGGCTTGCCGGTGTCCGGGTCGCGCACATGGCAATGCACAATCGCCGCGCCAGCCTTGGCCGCG
>JANMQE010000247.1:0-1798 GCA_031370195.1 Phyllobacteriaceae bacterium | reverse complement strand
CAAACGGCATTTGAGATTGAGCTGTGCCCGCTGTGAAGAACCACGGCACATGCCAGAGACCCCATATAACGCCAATCAGCAAGCTTGCCGTACGCCAGGCCAATTTAGCGCCCAGTGCTGGCACCGCATAACTGCGCCAACCAAATTCTTCGCCCAGCGGGCCGCCGATGAGAAAGACAAGGCCGAAATTTGCGATGGTGAGTGGAATGTGGACAACGGCTGGTGATGTGGGAATAGTTCCGCCAAAAGCCCAATGAACTACTTGAGCAAGCAACATCATCAGCGGCGGTATAAAAAACGCCAGTGCGTACCATTGCCAGCCCACGCGCCAGTTGAGCGCATTTTTAAGCCAAGTGAACAAGCCAGACCGACCGCTGAAAACAATGACGGTCAAGAGTGCTGCGATACTTGGTCCAAAGCCTGAGGCAATTGAGAGGACCATACTCAAAATTGGCCCATTAACTTTAGTGTAAATGGCTGCGAAGCCCAACACCCAAGACCAAGCAAAGGTGAAAACGAAGAATGAAGAGATGGCGACAACTGACCGCGCGCGCGAATGTAATTTCATACCGAACTGATCAGGTTCAAATTCGGAATTTGATGGTGTAAGCGGAGTGTTCATTGGCTGGACTGCCCGAGACTATCCGAAGTGCGCTCCCGATATCGTCGCGCATTGTTTATATCTAAAACAAGGTACACTATAAGTATGGCTCCTGCGATCGGCAGGCCCAAATCCTCAGGAATGCCAAGCTGGAGTGCTGCTGCCAACCCCACAAGCGACCAAAGAATAGGAATGATCGAGAGCCACGGCACCCACCTGCCGCGGGTCAGCAATAGAACTCCGATTGTGAAAATCGTAGTTGGACAAGGGGCTACACCAAACATCGGTCCCGCCATCAACCCGTGTCCAGCAAATATGCCGAGTATGGGGTAAATCAGCAGAGCATACGCAATAAGACAAAGTCCAACCGCTAATCTGACGTTTCGTTCAACAACGAAAAGCAATTTTTTTGCAGATAATGAGGCTAGAACGAATAACAAGGCTTGCAGTACAAAAAGAAGTGCAAAGCCCTTCGCCAGCGGATTGATCGTCGAGAAATACAGATAGTGATATCCAATCCCATTGCAGGCCCACAGCAAGGCCAAAATGACTGGAATGATCCAGCTCGCCGCCAACCACTTCCGCCAAAGGGCCGCGATCACGACCAGCCCCGCACAATAAGCAACAATCTGCATTGGCCAGATTGCATCATTGTATGTTGCAAAGACGGCTAGAAACTCTTCAATCGTGAAAGGTGGACTTATCATACGTGCAATCTTTCATTTCTGTGCTGAGTTTGGTCGCGATTTCATGTTGGCGATCGGAAGGGCAGTCGAACCCTCCTGCGGTCCGTCTGGACCAGCTCCACCCTCAGTGTCCCAACGCGCAATGGCGGTTTCCAGTTGCGCGCTTCTCATCAATTTTTTCACAGTGATTGGCTCTCTGCGGCTAGTCAAATGAGTACCTCCTCAACAGGCCTTCGCAGCGACCTTGGCATCAAAGGTCCGCGGCCAAAACGCACAATCAAGTCAGGGCGGCGGTTTCCGATGCCCAGAAATGTTGCGAGTTGCGGACGCAAGGCCTGGACTTCCACCGGTTGGTTGATCATGGCATTCCTTATTCCAAGGGCGGTGGCTTGCAGGGCAAAGCGCTGGTAGCAGCGACCTGCTTCAATCCAATGTGTCTTGTCATTTTTCTCAGACACGAAGATTGCAATGCCTGCGGAACTGCGAAGCTGCTTGGCGTATTTCTCATTTT
>JANMQE010000210.1:0-8631 GCA_031370195.1 Phyllobacteriaceae bacterium | reverse complement strand
ATGAGGGGCAGCGCCGAAGGTTCGAAATTGCGCGCATTTGCAACGACGCACGCCACTGGGTCAGTGTCTTGCAGACTGTCTAGAGCAATATGACTTCAGCTGGAATCACATTCAGCGGGTGCTTTTGCGTCAATACCGGCGTAAAGACCCTTGAACGCATTTCAATGCGTCCGGCGGCTCTTTCCTTGGTCTTGCCGCAAAATCCCTCCGCTGCCTGTGGTTCCATCTAAAGTCATATCGCTCTAACTCGCTCAAAACCTGAAACGCACTGAACCCTAAATTCCATATTGTCAGAAGAAAGCATTCGGGTTAGTCCTCATTTTGACATTTTTAGGATTGTTGAAATATGGAAGAACCTCAAGCACTCATCGCTTTTGGTGCACTGTCCCAGGAAACGCGGCTGAGGATTTTGCGCATGCTGGTGATTGCCGGACCAGACGGTGTCGCCGCGGGTTCAATCGCAGAGCGGGTCGAAGTGTCTGCGTCAAACGTCAGTTTTCACCTCAAGGAGCTGGAGCGGGCGGGGCTGGTCAAAGTCCGGCGTGACAGCAGGTCGATGGTCTACAGCGCGGCAATTGATGAGATCAGTGGCCTGATCCGCTTTCTGATGGAAGATTGCTGCTCGGGCAGGCCGGAAATCTGCGCCCCGGCATTGGCACCGGTCTGCTGTCCACCCGCCATTCAAGATGGTGCTCAATGAATGCCCAAACATCTGAACCCCTAACCAAGATGAGGAAATCCGATGACTGACCGAATTTACAACGTACTTTTCCTTTGCACCGGCAACACCGCACGTTCGATTCTTGCAGAGTCCATTCTGTCGAAAGAAGGTGCGGGACGGTTCCGCGCGTTCTCGGCAGGGAGCCAGCCAAAGGGCAAAGTCAATCCGCTCGCGTTGAAGGTTCTCGCCGCTTTGGACTATCCGGTCGAAGGATTGCGTTCAAAGGCTTGGGATGAGTTCGCTGGGCCCGGTGCGCCAGTAATGGATTTCGTTTTCACGGTTTGCGACAGTGCAGCGAGCGAAACCTGCCCGGTTTGGCCCGGCCAGCCGATGACCGCACATTGGGGCATTGAAGACCCGGCGGCGGTCGAAGGAACCGATATCGAGAAGGAACGCGCTTTCAGTCTGGCGGCGCGCTTCATGAAGAACCGCATCGCCGTGTTTGTGAATTTGCCCATGGCGTCAATCGACAAGCTGGCGCTCAACGCGAAACTTCGCAGTATTGGTGATCTTGACGGCACGACGACGCGCCAAGGCAAGGCAGGCTGATGCAGTTTGATCTTTCGCGCAGGCTTGTGGCTGAAGCGCTTGGCACGATGCTGCTGGTGGCAACCGTCGTTGGTTCCGGCATCATGGCGGACAGCCTGACCGACGATACCGCGCTGGCGCTGCTTGGCAACACATTGGCCACCGGAGCTATCCTCGTGGTGCTGATCACGATCTTGGGTCCGGTTTCCGGTGCGCATTTCAATCCTGCGGTCTCGATTGCTTTTACCCTGCGGCGCGAGATGACGTGGCGCGACTGCGGGCTTTATGTGGTGGCACAAATTGCAGGCGGCATCACGGGGACTGTCACCGCGCATTTGATGTTCGACCTAGCCGTTTTCGAATTGTCCTCAAAAGTCCGCACTGGCGGTTCGCAATGGTTTGCCGAGTTTGTTGCGGCCTTCGGGCTCGTGCTTGTGATTTTACTGGGAGTCCGGCTGGCGCGGGGATCGGTGCCTTGGCTGGTCGGCCTCTACATTACTGCGGCCTACTGGTTCACGGCCTCAACCTCATTTGCCAACCCCGCAGTTGCCATCGCGCGCTCGCTCTCGAACACGTTTGCAGGCATCCGGCCGGCCGATCTTCCAGGGTTCATCATCGCCGAACTTGTCGGCGCGCTACTGGCCATGGCGCTGGCAACTTGGCTTTTGAAGACCAAGAAAGATATGGCATGACAATCACCATCTATCACAATCCCGCTTGCGGCACGTCTCGCAACACGCTGGCGATGATACGGGCCAGTGGCACCGAGCCAATTGTCATTGAATATCTGAAGACGCCGCCGACCCGTGCGCGGCTTGAAGAGCTGATCGCGGCAATGGGAATAGCGCCGCGCGCCTTGCTCCGCGAGAAGGACACGCCTTACGCGGCACTGGGTTTGGCGGTTGCCAAATGGAGCGATGACGAGCTGATCGATTTCATGATTCAGCATCCGGTTTTGATCAACCGGCCGATTGTCGAAACACACAAGGGGACACGGCTCTGCCGACCGTCAGAACTGGTGCTTGATCTCTTGGACGCGCCACTTGCGACGTTCACGAAAGAGGATGGCGAGGTTGTTCAGACCGCTGGAAATCCTCACGCATGATTGATGACCTGCCGAACATTGCGCAAGGCGCATTCCAAGTTCCCGCACTTGACAGACTGAACGCAGGCGCACCCGCTTACCGGCCGAGGATTTTGCTTCTCTATGGATCGCTTCGCAAACGGTCATTCAGCCGGTTTCTGACAGAAGAGGCGGCCAGGCTGCTTGAGACAATGGGTGCAGAAACCAGGGTTTTCAGTCCGAGCGGATTGCCACTTCCCGATGATGCGCCGGACGACCATCCGAAAGTGCAGGAACTGCGTGCGCTTTCTGCTTGGTCGGAGGCTCAGGTGTGGACAAGCCCGGAGCGGCACGGCGCGATGACGGGGATCATGAAGGCGCAGATTGACTGGATACCTCTGGCCATTGGCGCGGTGCGGCCAACGCAAGGCAAGACGCTCGCGGTGATGCAGGTGAGCGGCGGGTCGCAGTCGTTCAATGCCGTCAACCAGATGCGCATTCTGGGACGATGGATGCGCATGATCACAATCCCTAACCAGTCGTCAGTCGCCAAGGCCTTTGAACAATTTGACCAAGCCGGACGCATGAAGCCGTCCTCGTACTACGACCGCGTTGTCGATGTGATGGAAGAACTGGTGAAATTCACATTGCTCACGCGCGGGATTTCTGGAGTGCTGACCGATCGTTACAGCGAGCGCAAAGAAGAAGGTGAAAAGCTCGCGGCGCGGACAGGTCTCACGGAGATTTAGAGTCTCGTTTGTTCTGCCAAACGCTGCCCAGGGTATCTTGCAACGACAGTTGCAGAGTTGCTCAGGTGCAATCGCCTTGCAAATCCTTGGTGGGAGGCTAAAGCTTACCTTGGGGCACAAGGCAGGATCCGGTATTCGATGAAAAATTCGCATGACGAGTTGAGCGGCCTCATTGGGAAAATCTATGATTGTGCAGTGCAGCCCGAACTTTGGCCGCAGACGCTGAGCACGATCAAGCATTCACTGGACCTGGCGTTTCTGCAGGTTGTCTCGGTGGACCGGCGCAGACTGGAGATGGGGCAGGCGGTGCAGACGCCTGCGTTCAAGACGCTGTTTGAGCAGCAATGGCTCAACGACTTTGCGCCGCATTTCAACAAAATTCCCGGCGGCCATGACTGGATCGAGGCGGAGATCGATTCGCCCGTCTCGCAGATGCAACTGATCTCCGAGCCTGAATTCAAGGAGTCCGAATTCTACAAGGAATGGATCGGGCCGAAGGGTCTGCGTGACAGCTGCACGACGCCGCTGGTCAAGCGTGAGCATCTGATCTGCGCGCTGACCGCATCCGGTTCGGCCAAACGCGAGTTGTTTGATGATCACGACCGCGATGCGTTCCGGCTGCTGGCACCGCACATTCGCCGCGCGCTGATGATTGGCGACATGTTGGACGAGGGCAATTTCAAGCTGAGCCTCTATCGCGATTTGCTGGACCGGATATCAACCGGCGTGATGATCGTTTCGCATGGCGCCAAGCTGGTCTATGCCAATGGCGCTGCGGACGAGATTTTGCGCGCGGGCCGCAATTTGAAACTCCGCAACGGCCAACTGGAAAGCGCTTACGCCGCATTTGCCGGAGGCTTGCGCGCCGCGCTCGACCGCGCGTGCTCGGACGATGACAGCGACATTGGCAACTATGGCAATGGCATCCCGCTCCCCTCGCGGGACGGCGAAACAGCTGTCTGCTACGTTCTGCCGCTTGGAACATCCGACCATCGCCGCTCGCTCGGTCCCGGCCATGCCGCAGTATTCGTCAGTGCAGCGGGCGCAAGCCTGCCCCCGTCGCTGGAAATCCTCTCGGCCCTCTCCGGACTGACATCGCGCGAGGCGCGCATTGCGCTGATGATCGCCGACGGCTCGACGCCAGCGGACGCCGCAGGAGAGCTGGGCGTGACCATGAACACGATGCGCACGCATCTATCGAACATTTTCTCCAAGACCGGTGCCAACAGCCAGCCGGCACTCGTAAGGTTCGTTTCGAGTCTGAGCATGCCGGTAAGGCTGAATGCGGCGCACTGATTACATTAGTGGATTATAATTTAAAGTGTATTGCCTCGTCAAACGCTTGAAATTGCACATGATTGACCTAGGGTTACTCATGTGCAAATCGAGGGACCGATAGCGTGGCGCAATACACACAAAACGAGCTGAGCGGCACAATCGGCCAGATTTATGACTGCGCTGTCGACCCGAATCTTTGGGCCGAAACGCTTGTTGGCATCCGCGACAAGCTGAACATGGCTTACGTCCACATCAACTTTCTGGACAGCAGTTTCTACATGGAGGAATCCAACACCCAGCCGGGGATTTTTCAATCTGAATGGGACCAGGATTGGATCGCCAAGCTGCCGCAGCTGTTGCCGACGATTCCGGGCATCGAGCGCTGGGTCGGGCTCGACATTGATGATTCGATTTCGCAGATGCAGACAGCGACGGAAACCGAATTCCAGCAAAGCGTGATTTATCAGCAGTGGGTCAAGCCGCAAGGGTTGCGCGACTATTGCTATACGAGTCTCGCCAAACGCGAGACGATGAACGGCTCCATCGGCGCGGCAAGTTATGCCAAGCGCGATCTGATAAACGAAGCGGAGCGCGACACATTCCGCTTGCTCGCCCCGCACATCCGCCGCTCGCTGCTGATCAGCGGCATGCTGGACGAGGGCAAGCTGCAGCTGCAATTGTATCGCAAACTGCTCGACCGCATCGGCGCGGGCGTGATGATCGTCGCGCAGGATGCGCGGCTGGTTTATGCCAACGAGATTGCCGACGCCCTGTTGTCGGGAGGACTGACGCTCACGGTCCGGCAAAACAAGGTCACAACTGCTTCGCCGCCGCTTGCCAAGGGTTTGAAGGACGCGCTCGACCGGGCTTGCACGGAGACGGATACGGCCATCGGCAACTTCGGCAACGGCATTCCGCTCAGCGGCTCGGATGGCTCAGTGGCGGTCTGCTACGTGCTGCCGCTCGGCAAATCGGAACGGCGGCGCGAACTTGGGCCGGGCTTGGCGGCGATATTTGTCACGACCAATGGCGCAAGCGTGCCGCCGGCGTTGGAAGTCTTGTCGGCGCTGTCCGGCATGACCTCGCGCGAGGCCCGCATCGCGCTGATGATCGCCGACGGCCAAACGCCGAACGAGGCGGCAATTGCGCTGGGAATCAGCATCAACACGCTGCGCACCCATCTGGCGCGGATATTTGAGAAAACCGGCGTCAACAGCCAGCGCGAATTGGCAAAGTTCGTCGGCGGACTGAGCCTGCCGGTGGCGGTCGTTGCTGCGAAAACAGAATAAAGTCCATAGAATGCGAAGAATTACGCAACGTCATTCATATGGATGATGCTTGGCGATTGACGCTTGGATAGACCGTGAAGCGCGACGACCAGCCGGGGCAGTTGGTCTTTTTGTGACAACGGAAAAGGCCTCAGCGCCGGACGCACTGCAAAATTTGGATGTTTTGCTGGAGACCGCAGGGTTCTCCAAGGGTGACGTTTGGCCGCTGGATGCCTTCAAAAAAGGAGGGACTGCCATGCGCCGCATCACCGAGTTCAAGGGATACCAATCAACCATCGAATATGATCCGCAAACGGGCGCGTTTGTGACCGTCAAAGTGCCTGTGCCCGGCGAAGAAATGACGCTGGATGAGACGCTTGTGGCATTGGAACGCGTCATTCCGTTTCCCGACTTGAGTTCTCACGCGATGGTGGAGACACCGCACACCCGCAAGACGGGGTGACGGCTGTGGACGGGCTGACAATAACCGTCATTCTGGCGTGCGCCTGCGCGACTGCTTTGCTGAACTGCGGGCTGCGCAACGAACGCGACCCGCTGGCAGCGGCATTCATGGTTGCCATTGGCGGCGGGGCGATTGCGCTCCCGGCGTTGCTTTTCACCGGGCTGCCGGGCATTGAAAGCGCGCCCTATCTGGCTGTATCGACCGCGCTTGCCGGAACCTACTGGCTGTTTCTCGGACGCGCCTATTCGTCCGGCGAGATCAGCATCGTCTACCCGCTGGCCTACGGCAGCGCGCCGATCTGGATATTGATTGTCAGCAGCCATGTGTTCGATGAAACACTGCCGTCAAAACAGCTTGCGGTGATCCTGCTGATCTCGCTTGGACTGCTTCTTGTGCTGTTTTCGAGCCAAGGCCAGCAGACAAAAGGCAAGCATGCAAAAGTCAGCCGCCAGGTTCTGATCAACAGCGCGGCAGTGACTGCCATTATCTGCGCCTACACGATCTGCGATGCTCTGGCGGTTCGAAAATCGGGCGCGCCTGTGGCTTATACGGTGTTTCTGTACGCCAGCAGCGGCTTTGTCGTGCTGCTCTACACCATGCGCTATCACCGCCAGCGGCTTGTCGGTGCATTCAACGCCAATCGCACCATGGGTTTGGTCTGGGGCGCGTTGTCACTGGTCAATTACTGCGGCGAACTTTGGGCGATGACCCGCGCACCGGTAGCGCTGGTCGCCGCGCTGCGCGAGACGAGCATCCTGTTTGCAATATTGATCGCGGTGATCTGGCTGAAGGAGCCGCTGCGGGCGAGCCGGGTGGCAGGAGCGGGTGTTGTGGCGTTCGGGCTGGTGTTGATGCGTCTGGCTTGAACTCAAGCGGTCGGCAGAAGCCCCATCTCACGCGCCTTGGCTTTGAGGCTGAGCAAATCACGCCACGCGAGCTTCTTTTGCGCAGGCTGACGCAGCAGGTATGCCGGGTGAAGCATCGGCAACGCCGGGATGGTGTGGCCACCGGGAATGGTCCATTCGCTCCATTTGCCGCGCAGGCGCAAGATGCCGTCAGCACCGGGCAGGAAGCTCTTGGCCGAGACCCCGCCGACAAACACGATGATGTCCGGATTAATCAACGCAATTTGCCGTTCGATAAACGGCCGGCAGATCTCTGTTTCCATCGGCGTCGGTGTGCGGTTGCCGGGCGGCCGCCAGTAGATGACGTTTGCAATGTAGACTTGGGTGCGGTCTAGCCCGATCGACGCCAGCATCCGGTCGAGCAACTGCCCGGCCTTGCCAACAAAGGGCCGCCCCTCCATATCCTCATCGCGGCCTGGTGCCTCGCCGACCAGCATGATTTTGGCCTGCGGATTTCCATCGGCGAACACGAGATTCTTTGCAGTGAATTTCAGGCTGCAGCCATCGAACGCGACAAGGCTCTCTCGCAACGCTTCAAGTGTCGGCGCACGGCTGGCCTCATCTCTGGCGCGCGCGACAGCGGCTTCGTCCGGCACGGCGTGGGACGGTGTGGCTGGTGCTGGACGGGCGGGTGCGGCAGTTGGGAGGAGGCTGGTTCTTTGGCCCTGTTGTGCGGGCTGTTCGACGCTCGCAGCAGGCGCAACGGATGCCACTGCAACAAACCTGTTTTGCGGCTCTTCCTCCAACGCAAAATCGAGCCCGGCTTCAGAGTAGAAGCGCAACACGTCGCGGATTTCGGCTTGGGTCAGTGTGGATTGCATTATCCCACTTTAGCGCTCCAACGAACAAAGTCACAGGGAAAACCGGCAAAGATCACAGGATGCGACCAAGAGACGACATCGTGTCTTTATTGACGTTTACGTCAAAAAACATTAATGCCGGAATTGAGTGGGAAACAGTGCGATCATGTCGCGAAATGATTGGCGTATTCGTGCCAAGCGTCTAGTTTCCCATCCAGATGATTGCAGGGCGGAGCAGCCCGAAACGGGAGAGACGAGATGACCGAGCCGCTGCCAGACCGCGAAAGCATGGAATTTGATGTTGTTATCGTTGGCGGCGGACCTGCGGGACTTTCGGCGGCCATTCGTTTGAAGCAGATCAATCCGGAGCTTTCAGTCGTCGTTCTGGAGAAGGGTGCGGAAGTCGGCGCGCATATCCTGTCTGGCGCGGTGGTGGACCCGATTGGTATTGATGCCCTGCTGCCGGGATGGCGCGACGAGGCGGAACATCCTTTCAAGACGGAAGTGAAGAAGGACGTGTTTCTGGCGCTGGGGCCTGCTGGCTCTGTCCGTTTGCCGAACTTTGCCATGCCGCCGCTGATGAGCAACCACGGCAATTACATCGTCTCGCTCGGCAATGTCGCACGCTGGCTGGCAGGCAAGGCGGAAGGCTTGGGCGTGGAAATCTACCCGGGCTTTGCCGCCGCCGAAGTGCTTTATGACGACAAAGGCGCGGTGCGCGGCGTCGCCACCGGCGACATGGGCGTCGAGCGCAATGGGGAGCCAGGGCCGAACTTCGCCCGCGGCATGGAACTTCTCGGCAAATATGTGCTGGTGGCGGAAGGCGCACGAGGTTCCATCGCCAAGCAGCTGATTG